>NZ_JBSGIV010000006.1:0-147075 GCF_053605225.1 Micromonospora sp. NPDC003944 | reverse complement strand
GGCGTGATCGAGTCGGACGCGGGAGCGATGCGAGTCCTCCGGGCCACGGCCGACCTCGGGCTACCGGACTGGTGGATCGGTGCCGGCTTCGTCCGCAACCGCGTCTGGGACGCGATCAGCGGCCTCCCGGTCTCGCCGGAGCGCGACGTGGACGTCGCCTACTTCGACCCGGAGAAGCTGGACCCTCGCGAGGACGAACATGCCGAGGCGTGCGCCTCGGCAGCCCTGCCCGAGGTGCCGTGGGAGATTCGCAACCAGGCACGGATGCACCTGCGCAACGGTGTCGAGCCCTACACGTCCACCCTGGACGCGGTGTCGCGCTGGCCCGAGACGGCGACGTGCGTCGCGGTGACGTTGCGGGGTGACTCCGTCCGCCTGGTGTCCTGCCACGGTCTGACCGACCTCGTGGGAATGGTCGTCCGCCCGTCTCCGGCCATGAACAACGAGGCGGGCCGCGCGACGGTCCGCCGCCGCGTGCAGGCCAAGGGGTGGCTGCACCGATGGCCCGGACTGCGACTCACGATCTAGCTGAGCCTGGCCGCGCGGCCATCAGCAGGCGCCGAAGCCGGACACCGCGACGACTGGGCTTTCACTGAGTGAAAGTCAGGGGTGCCGTCGCCACCCAACTCGTGGATGGTCACCGTGATCGGGCCTGGCCGCCGGCAGCGCTTGCCGCTCCGCGACACCAGAGGTCTCGATCCTGCGCGGCAGATAGGGTTCGAGCCCCGCCGCCCTGATCCGTAACAGGCCCGAAACTACCGGTTGAAAAACCTGGAAACTTCTGCCAGCCTGAGGGCCATCGATCAGTGTGAACGTTAACAAGATCCTTTAGGACTGGAGCCGCTTCACGCGACCGTCAGACCCCCGCACCTGCCAGGTCACCACGTCCACCACCAACGAGTCCAGTGCCCGCAGCCACTCCCCCGGCGGGCAACCGGAGCCCCCCGTACCAATTCTTGGCTCGCAGGCCAGGCACCCCGAGCCGACTCGCATCCGGGCGAACACCCGGCGCGGGTCCCGACCCGCTCGGACGGACCAGCATCGTGGCCGCCGCCGAGCGAGCGGGGCCTCCCACTGGACCAGCGACACCGATCTGCCCTACCCCACCACCGGAGGATCAGCATGGTTTCCCGGACCCGTCCCATCGGGCGCACCCGACTACGAGCACTCACAATTTCCGGAACAGCAGCGATAATTCTAGCCCTTGTCGTCTCGCTGATGCCCAATCTGGCGCAGGCCGCCGAGGCCACCCTCGGCGCCGCCGCAGCCCAGTCTGGCCGGTACTTCGGTGCCGCCGTCGCCGCCAACAAACTCAACGACAGCGCCTACACGACGATCCTGAACCGCGAGTTCAACAGCATCACCCCCGAGAACGAGATGAAGATCGACGCGACCGAACCGCAGCAGAACAACTTCACCTTCGGCAATGCGGACCGGATCGTGAACCACGCCCTCTCCCGGGGGTGGAAGGTCCGCGGCCACACCCTGGCCTGGCACTCGCAGCAGCCCGGCTGGATGCAGAGCATGGAGGGCACCGCGCTGCGCAACGCGATGCTCAACCACATCAACCGGGTGGCCGGCTACTACAAGGGCAAGATCTACTCCTGGGACGTGGTGAACGAGGCATTCGAGGACGGCAACAGCGGCGCTCGTCGTAACTCGAACCTCCAGCGCACCGGCAACGACTGGATCGAGGCGGCGTTCCGCGCCGCCGACGCGGCGGACCCGGACGCGAAGCTCTGCTACAACGACTACAACACCGACAACTGGACCTGGGCCAAGACCCAGGCCGTCTACAACATGGTCCGCGACTTCAAGTCCCGTGGTGTGCCGATCGACTGCGTCGGGTTCCAGTCGCACTTCAACGCCAACTCGCCGTACAACAGCAACTACCGCACCACGCTGTCCAGCTTCGCCGCCCTCGGGGTGGACGTGCAGATCACCGAGCTGGACATCGAGGGCTCGGGCACCACGCAGGCCAACACCTACCGCAGCGTGGTCAACGACTGCCTGGCGGTGGCCCGCTGCAACGGGCTCACCGTGTGGGGCGTGCGGGACTGCGACTCGTGGCGCTCCGGCGGCACCCCGCTGCTCTTCGAGTGCAGCGGCACCAAGAAGGCCGCCTACACGTCCACCCTGGATGCCCTGAACAGCGCCACCCCCACCAACCCGCCGACCGACCCACCCACCAACCCGCCGACCAACCCGCCCAGCTCCGCCAGTGAGATCGTCGGCACACAGTCGGGCCGCTGCGTCGACGTACCCAACGCCTCGACAAGCAACGGCACCCGGGTCCAGCTCTACGGCTGCAACAAGCAGACCAACCAGGCCTGGACCTACACCTCCGGCAAACAACTCCAGGTGTACGGAAACATGTGCCTCGACGCCGCCGGCTCCGGCAACGGCGCGGCGGTACAGATCTACAGCTGCCACAGCCAGACCAACCAACAGTGGAACGTCAACTCCAACGGCACCATCAGCAACGTGCAGTCCGGGCGCTGCCTGGACGTCTGGAGCACCGCCAACGGCGCACAGATCCAGCTCTACGACTGCCACGGCCAGACCAACCAGCAGTTCCGGCTCGCACCTCTCGCAGGTTGATCTCGAACGACCTGCGCGAGGGCGTGCGGATCTACCAGCTGCCAGACGAGGTCCGGCACGGCTGAGGCCTGTCGTACCGCACCGGGCGGGCTCGGCGTATCGCCGGGCCCGCCCCACCGTGGCTCCTACCTGTTCTCACCGTCGCCAGCCGGCGAACCCACAGACGTTCCTGGGAAGCGTTCGACGAACGTGCGGTAGACCGGCGCCCCGGGTAGGCCGTCACGGATGGCGAACACCACGTGGTCGAACCTGTCGACCACGCGAAGCGCCTCGGCGAACGCGTCGGCCACCACGGCGGGGTCGTTGCGGAACACCCCGCACCCCCACGCGCCCAACACGACGGTTCGGCGCCCGTGCGCGGCCGCGACCTCCAGCACCCGTCGCGCACGGTGGGCCAGGACGGCCGGCACGTCCGCCGCGTGCGTGGGCTGGTTTTGCATGATCGCGCCGAGGTTCGGCGCCGCAGCGGTCAGGAACGACGTGGTGTACGGCTGCTCGAGCAGGTTGCCCCTGTCGTCCCGGAACACCGGCACGTCCGGCGAGAAGATGACCCGGTCGCTGTACCGCAGATCCTGCTGCCCCCGGTGGAACGCGTAGAAGTCCGGGGCGGCGAGGAGACACGCGTACAGCGCCGACGCGCGGGCGATGCTCTCCTCCTGCGCCTCCGCCCCACCCAGGAACCCGCCACCGGGGTTCTTCGCCGACGCGAACACCAGACACGCGGCAGCCGGCCCGAGCCGGTGGGCCGCCTGCAACGTCGACTCGTCCGTCACCTCGACGGTGCCGACACCGCGCTCAGCGTTCGGCGCCGCGAGCACCTCGTCGGGCAGGTGGTGACGGGTGCCGGCGACCGCGGCGCGTACCGCCTCGCCGATGACGACCTCGGCGCCGGTGTCGTTGCGGTAGCGGCCCGACTCGGCGATCGCCACCGTCTGTCGAGCGATCTCACGAAGACGGCCGCTCATCCGGACGCCTGGTGAAGCGAGAGGTGAGTGGTGTGCACAGCCAGCAGGCTAGGCAGGCTTGCCGCCGGGGACAAGCACTTTCCTGCGCACCCCCGGGAGGGGCCGGCGGGTGGTTCCGCCGTCCCCTCCCGGGCAGGGTCACCGTCCGTACAGCTCGAACTCGTAGAGCGAGAACCCGTACGAGGTTGCCCGCTTCGCCCCGTACACCCGCACGTAGCGGGCGGTGACCGGCGCGAAGGTGGCGGTGTCGACGCCGCCGTTGCCGGTGGTGGTGCTGAACACCGGCGTCCAGGAGCTGCCGTCGGCGGAGACCTCGATCCGGTACGAGGTGCCGTACGCGGACTCCCAGCGCAGCACCGCCCGGCTGACGGTACGGGCCGCGCCGAGGTCGACCCGGAGCCACTGGTTGTCGTTGTAACTGCTGGCCCATCGACTGCTCAGACTGCCGTCGACCGCCTTGTCCGGGGTGTAGCTGGTCAGGAACTGGGTGCTCGACGCGGTCGCCGGGCGGCCCTGGGCCAGGTTGGTGACGTCGTCGCCCCGGCGCGCCGGGAACGAGACGACCTGCTGGTAGGTGGGGCGGTTCTGCCAGGCGATCACCGGGTGGGTGATGCCGCCGAGCCCGGAGTGGACGATCGAGTCGGCGCACCACTGGTCGCCCGCCCCGCAGGACTTGTCGCCGGGGTAGACGGTGGTGGCCGGCACCGCGTTGGCTTGGCCGAGCGTGTCGAGCAGGGACTGCCGGCACGCGCCGAGGTTGCCGTTGCCGCAGAAACCGCGCCCCAGCCCGCCGGCCACCTGATCACCGAGCACGGTGCGCAGGTCCTTGTCCACGTAGCCCCACCAGCCGTACTGGAACGACGAGCCCTTGTGTGCCTGGCCCTGGAGGGCCCAGCTCGCGGTGCCGTCGCGCCCGCCGTTCTGGCCACCGGAGGGCGCCTCGTTCACCTCGATGGCGTCGACGAGCGCGGCGTAGAGGTCCGGGCCGAGGCCGGGGCGGAACTGCGCCGAGGCCAGCAGCGGCCACCAGGCGTCGAAGATCCGGATGGCGTCGGCATGCTGGTAGACCTTGGAGCCGGCGGCGGTCTCCACGCGGCGGGCGCCGGCCTGCTGCCAGGCCCGCAGCTTGCCAGCCGCGTCGGCAAGCGCCGGGTCGGTGACAGGTGAGCTGTCCAGCACCCGCAGCAGGTCGTCGAGGACCTGCTGGCCGCGCAGGTCGGTCACCGCCGCGTCCGCCATGATCTTCACGACGTCGGCGCGGCCGAGCTTGCGCTGGGCGATCGCGGCGCGCACCGGGCCGTCGAGCAACTGACCCCGGTGTACGGAGCCGAAGCTGAAGTTGCCGTCCGCCGCCCCGAAGTCGCGCGCCTGCTTGTTGTTCCAGCTGACGTAGTAGTCCTGGTTGACCGACTGCGGGTGCGCCGACGCCGGGGTGTAGGTGGCGTCGTTGGTGTCCGGGTTCCAGCCGGCCCACTCGTACGCCGGTTCGGCCTTCGTGGGCAGGTTCGGGTCGGCGGTGGCGGGACGGACCGGGTTCGAGCCGGAGTTGTAGTACGCCGCCTCGGTCGAGTTGACGTAGAACCAGTTGAACGCGTACCCGACGCTGGCGGCGGAGGCTTGGAAGGCCGCCGCGCTGCCCATCGCCGACGGGTCGTTGTAGGCCTGGAATCCGATGGCCGAGTCGGCCTCGTGCCGGTAGGTGGAGCGCAGCTTGGTGAACGCGGTCGGCTGCCCGTTCACCAGACCCCGGTAGGCGACCAACCCGTACTTCGTGCGCAGCGCGCGAAGGGTGTACGAGCCGGCCGGGGTGGAGTCGGCAAGCGTCGGGGACCAGGAGTTGCGCTGCTCCAGCGCCTCCATGGCGAGGCACTGCCCGTGGTAGAGGTAGCGGTTGGTGCGCAGCGTCGGGGCGCTGCCGTCGGTGGTGCACAGCGGCACCGCGTACGTGTCGGTGAGGTCCTGTGCGGAGGAGGTGGCGCTCCACGCGTAGTCCTGGCCCCGGCCGAGCAGCACGTAGAGGTTGAGCCCGGCGAACGCCGCCCCGCGGGCGCTGATGCCCGGCCCCTGCAACTCCTGGAGCATCAGCAGTTGCGGTGCGAAGTAGCCGGTCTGCGGGCCGAACACGGCGACCGGGTTTCCGGTGGTGGTGTGCCGTCCGGAGACCACCACCGCGTTGGACATGCCGTGTGCACGCAGGTTGGACAGGCCGCCGAGCAGTTCCTTGGTGGCGGTGCTGGCCCCGGTACGGGATGCTGCCCCGCCGGCCTGGTCGTAGGCGAGAGGCTCGGCGACCACAGTTCCGGCGTCGGGGAGCACCGCGCTCGTCGCACCCGGCGGCGTCGCCCCGTACGGGAAGCTCTGCCCGTCGTGCAGGGTGAGCACGGTCTCCGGGTCGTTCTGCGAGCGGAACGCCGCCCACACCCGGTCCCCCTCGGTCGCGCCGTACTTGGCGCGGGCGGCCACCCGGACCAGCGCGGACTGCATCTCGCTGCCGCCGCCCCCACCGAAGAGGCCGCCGATCACACCGGCGGTGGCGATGAGGTCGGTCATGGTGAAGTGCTTCGGCTTGCCGGCCCCGGCGAGGACATACTCGCCCGGGTAGTTGTCCTCGGCGATCGACCTGTCGATGTAGGCGTTGATGCCGGCGATGTAGTCGACCACGTCGGTGTAGAGCTGCTGGCCCCGGGCGCCCTTGGTGCGCAGCGCGTCCACCTGGGCCTGCAGGTCCGCCTCGGTGTAGGGCGAGTTGGCCCAGACACTCTGCTCCAGCTCCCGGTTGCCCGGCGCTCCGCCGGCGAACGAGGTGACGTTGCCGCGACCGACGTGCCGCAGCAGGTCCATCACCCAGAGCCGGTCCTGGGCTCCGGCGTAGCCGGCGCCGAACATGGTGCCGGCGCGGGTGGTGCCGGTGATGTGCGGGACGCCGGTGGCCTTGTCCCGCACGATGGTGACGTCCGCGCGCGGTGAGACGGTGCTCTCGACCTGCGCGGCCGGGACGCCGAACGAGGCGTCGTTGTAGAAGTGGGCGATCTGCTCGTCGGTCAGCCCGGCGTAGTTGTAGACCAGGTTCGCGTACTCGTCGAGCTGGTCGCTGGAGTGCGCCGGGCGGGTACCGAGCGCCTGGTGCGCCAGGATGGCGACGAGCGTGGCGTTGCCGTTCTGCCCGGGAGGCAGGATGTCGGCGCACTGACCGAGGCAGTAGTCGTTGGCCGCGAAGGTGCTCGCAGCGGGGGCGGGGGCGGCCGGCGCCGGTGACGGCGGGGTCACCGTCAGGACGCTCGCGGTCATAACGGCGGCGGTGAACGCCGCGAGCCGGGTACGGAGAGCGGGACGGGGCATGGCGATCCTCCGGGGACGCGGAGTCGGGCCGTTCGGTCTCGCCCGGCTTCCGGTGCCGACGTCTCGCCCTCCGCGCCCGGGCGTTCCACCCGGAGGTGAGAATGACTCATATCAATCTCGGGCAATGATCGACGCAACAGCACCGTTCGGGATAGCCGTCGTTCACCACGCGCCAATGCAGACGTTTCGCCACCGCCCGGTCGCCCTGATGTCTCAGCTGCGGGAAGATCCGGCGTCCTCGGGGGTCACCAGGATCATCCGGCGACGGCGGGCAGCGAGCACCAACGCACCGCCGACCATCAGCGCCGCGAGGCCGACCCCGCCGACCAGGCCGGCCTGCGGCCCGGTGACCGGCAATCCGCCGTCACCGCCGTCACCGCCGCCGCCACCGGCGTCCCCGCCGATCTTCGCGGCCAGCACCACGGCGAACCCGTCCTGGTTGTCACCAGGGTCCACGTCGGCCACCCGCACGGCGACGGCGTTCGCGGGCAGCTCGGTCCGCGCAGGCGTGGAGCGGCTGTTCTTCGGCTGCTCGGCGAGGCTCTCCACCCGCACGCTCGCACCCCGTATCGTCGCCGGGGCGGTGGCGCCTGGCGCCGTCGTCACCAGGTTGTACAGCTCCACCGCCGAGTGGACGGTGTCGTTCGGGTCGGTGTCTTCGGCTGCCGGAACGAGAGTGAGGCTCCGGTAGGTGCAGATTGCCGACCGCCCGGCGTCGCCGAGCACACACTGGGCCGGTTGCCTGGTGAAGGTCACCCTCTTGGGCAGACGCAGCGTGACCCGTACCCCGTGGACCGCCTTCCGGCCCTGGTTGGCGACGGTGTGCCAGACGGCACCCGTCTCACCCGGGGTCAGCGTTCCGGTGGGCTCGGGGATGCCGTCAGCGCCGACCCGCACCGACTGCCGCACATCTCGGGCCACCACCGAGAGGTCCGCACCGGGCTCGTCGACAAGCGTCAGCGGGAACCACCTGGTGTTGTCGGCCGGATTCGCGTCCTGCTCGGGCCGGATGGTGACCGAAGCTTCGAACCTGCTCGCATAGGGTGCCGTCGCGCGGACGATCGCGTCGATGGGAACGTCTGCGGTCTCGCCCGGCCCCGGAATCAGCTCCGGGGACAGGCGGCAGTAGAACCCGCCGAAATCGCCGTCGCACTCGCCCACGCCACCCCCCGAATGCCACAGCAGCGCGACCGGCATCGGATCAGGGCCACCCGGCGGCTGGCGGACATTGACGATCACCTCGCGAGGGGTTTCGTCGCCCAGGTTGCTGATCTTCAGGTAGACGACCTTCCTGTCGACCCCCAGCGGAATCCGAGTCCCGGACGCGTCGACAACGAGGTCCGGCCCTCGCTTCGCGGCCACGGCGGGGACGGCGAGGACAGCCACCTCACCGAGGAGGAACAGCGTGGCGGCGACAGTTCGCAGAAGCCGCCGGCGACCAGAACTCATGGCAGCACCTTTCCGGGCGCACAGACAGTGTCCATGAGAACGCTATCGGCAATCGACCTCCGTGAGTGTCGGCTTCCCGGCTCGGTTCGACCGGCGATCACGCACGGAGCGGGGTGCACTAACCGCTCCTGACCAGGCATTCTTGACATATGGATCGTCCGATGAACCTCAACCGGGAGGTACCACGATGTTCACCACCACGTTCTGGAAGGCCACCGCCGAGCGGGCGGTGAAGAGCGCCGCCCAGGGCCTGCTTCTCTACTGGGGCGCCGACGTCGTGTTCAACGCGTGGCAGGCGGACTGGGCAGCGGCCGGGGGCATCGCATCCGGTGCCGCGGTGCTGTCGGTGCTCACCTCACTGGTCAGCGCACAGGTGTCGGGGGAGGGAGACTCGCCAAGCCTCGTCGGTGGCGAGCGGTAGCCCCAGCCGGCCAGATCAGGCGTCTTCGTGCTCACGCGGCAACGCCTTCGTCGACCCGTCCCGCATGTGCAGCTCGGCCGGATAGCTGTCAAAGCGCTTGAGGCCGAACTTCCGCACCGCCACGGCCCACGGGTTGTGCGTGGCCACGTGGACCAGGTGCTCGAAGTGGGACAGATACGTCTCACCGCGCTTGGCGCGTTCGGCGAGGATGTAGGGCTCCAGGATGCGCCATGCTTGCCGGGAGCGATAGCTGACCGTCCCCACCAGAAGCCGCGGGTCGACCGCCGCGAAGGCCAGCATCTGACCCAGACCGTTGTAGTACAGGGCCAGCCGGACCACCTGGTGGCGGGCCTCGGCCGGGAGGTCGCTGACGCTGGGCCCGGGTGCCGGGTGCCGGACGGGCAACTCGTTGAGGACGAAGTCCTCAGCGCGAAGAAACTCGTCACTGGACCGGTCTCTGGTCAGCAGTTCGATCGCGACGAGAGTCTGGTTGGCGGTCTGCGCCGAGCGCAGCTGACGTAGGGCGAAGACGACCGTCACGACGACAGCGACCGTGGAGCCGCACGCCGCCACGACATCGGCCAGCTCAGATATCACAGGGTCCGAGGGTAGAGGGTCGGGGCGAGCAGGCCCGACGTCCAGCGGGTCGTGGCGGCTGAGGACGGTCACAGCCAGTCGTGCTCGCGGGCGTATCGGGCCGCTTCGTGGCGGGTCCGGGTCTGGGTCTTCCGCATGGCGTTGGAGAGATAGTTGCGGACGGTGCCCGGAGCGAGGTGGAGCCGAGCGGCGATGTCGGCGACCGAGTAGCCCTCGCCGGTGACCCGCAGGACGTCGGCTTCACGGTCGGTGAGGGGGTTGTCCTCAGTGACGGCGAGCGCGGACACGTCCGGGTCGATCCAGCGTTTACCCGCGTGCAGGGTGGCGATGACCGAGGTGATGTGCGCCGGTTCGGCGGACTTGCTGACGAAGCCCTGGACGCCGAGCTTCAACGCCTTGCGCAGTACGCCGGGTCGGGCGTGCCGGGTCAGCATGAGGATGACCTGGTCCGGGTTCGTGCGCCGGATCTCGGCGACCGCGCCGAGGCCGTCAACGCCCGGCATCTCCAGGTCGATGACCAGCACGTCGGGCTCGTGCCGCAGGGTGGCCTCGACGGCACTCCGGCCGTCGGACGCCTCGGCGAGAACTGTGACGTCGCCCTCCATCGGCAGCAGCGCGGCCAGGGCCGTCCGCAGCAGCGCCTCGTCGTCGGCGAGCACGATGGTGGTCATCGGCCGTCACCCCGTTCCGCGCCGGCACGCACGGCGGGGAACGTCGCCGCCGTCCGGAACCGTCCCTGCTGCTGTTCGACTGTCAGCTCCCCTCCGTCACCGGCGATCCGTTGCCTCAGTGCCGCCAGCCCTCTGAGTTCAGGGGGCGCGGTGGCGTTTGCGCCGTCGTTGACGATGGTGATGCCCGACGTTGCCAGCGTGATCTGCACCTGGGTGGCCTGGGCGTGTCGCAGGATGTTGGTGGTCGTCTCACGCAGCACCTGGCCGAGCAGTTCGCCGACGCGGGTGTCGACCTCGGCCTCCCGGGTCACCCGGACCCGGATGCCGGCGGCCTCGAACAGGTTCTTCGCGTTCTCGATCTCCGCGGTGAGGTTGAGCCGACGTTGCGCGTAGGCGAGTTCTTTGGTCTGCGCGATGGTGTCGCTGACAAGCGCGTACGTCTCTCGAAGCTCCTTCTCCGCCCGAGCGGTGTCGCTAAGCAGCAGCCGCCGGGCCAGGGCGATCTTCAACTTGACCACGTGCAGGGTGTGACCCTGGATGTCGTGCAGGTCGCTGGCGAACCGCACGCGCTCGCGGACCACGGCCAGCTCTGCCGCGCTTTCCCGGGTCTGTTCGAGCTCCCGGATGAGGTCGTAGAACCGCTCGCCCACGATGGTGAAGGCCGTCACGACGATGGTGAGGACGGTCGGGACGAGGACGTAGGTGACCAGGACGTGGCCGACGTCGTCCGGCTGCACCAGCAGCCGCGCCGCGCCGACGGTGGCGACGTAGGTGAACAGCCCGGCCATCACCAGCTTCCGGTGCCGTCGCACCTCGCGCAGGGCGAGCGAGCCCACGGCGCAGACACCCCAGTAGGCGTTGGGGCTGCCGCTCACCAGGACACCGAGGGGCCAGACCGCTGCCGCCACGGCCAGGCAGGGCAGCGCGACTCGGGCGAGGTCGTTGGCCGTCCACCGTTCGAAGGCCAGCACCGCCGCCGCGGCCCCCGGCGCCAGGATGATCAGGTGCCACCAGGTACGCGCGTCGCTGTAGAGCAGGACCACCGCGGCGAACACCACAGGTGGTAGAGAGGTGGCGAGGTTGAGTCGACGCAGCCTTCCCTGCGTCGACTCGGTGAAGCGCGGCGATCTCGCGGTCACCACCCCAGTATCCGGCAGCCAGGGGCCACGACCAGTGACACCACGTCACATGCGGTGATGACATGGCGCCACTGACGGGTCGGCCGCGCCCGCGCTGTCATGGGTGCATGTCCACCACACCTGTCATCGAAGTCGAGCGGCTGAACCTCACCTATGGTGACTTCCACGCCGTCAAGGACGTCTCTTTCGAGGTACGGCCCGGAGAGCTGTACGCGCTGCTGGGCACCAACGGTGCCGGGAAGACCTCGACCCTGGAAGTCGTCGAGGGACACCGGAGGCCAACCTCGGGCTCGGTACGCGTCTTCGGGCACAGCCCCGACGACCGGCGGGCGGTACGTCCCCGGATGGGCGTCATGCTCCAGGAGAGCGGATTCTCCCCGGACCTCACCGTCCGTGAGTCCGTCGGTCTGATCGGCCGGCTCACCCGACGCACCGACGACGTCGACCGGGTGCTCGACCTGATCGACCTCACCGGCCGGGCCGGCCGCAGGGTGTCGCAGCTGTCCGGCGGGGAGAAACGGCGGCTGGACTTCGCCACCGCCGTCTACGGCACCCCGGAGCTGATCTTCCTGGACGAGCCGACCACAGGCCTCGACATCCAGTCCCGCGACGCCGTCTGGGCGACAGTCGACCGGCTGCGGGAGAACGGGGCGACAGTCGTGCTCACCACGCACTACCTGGAGGAGGCACAGCAGCGGGCGGACCGCATCGGGCTCATGCACGAGGGCGCCCTGCACCGGGAGGGCACCGTCTCGGAGCTGACCCGCGCCCTGCCGGCGGTCATCCGCTTCTCCCTCGCGGCGCCGGTGCCGACGCTGCCGGTGCGGGCCGCCGTCGGCGCGGACGGCACGGTCGTCATCGAGACCTTCGAGCTGCAGAAGGACCTGCACCTCCTGCTCGGCTGGGCGCAGGACCAGGCCGTGGACCTGCGCGACCTGGCGGCGGGGCCGACCCGGCTCGACGACGTGTTCCGCGCCATCAACAGTTGATTCGTTTCTCCGAGAGGTGCACCACCATGTTCTCCATCGCGTCCAGCGAGCTGATCCAGATCTTCCGCAACCGGCTGGTGCTGATCACCAGCCTCATCATTCCGGCGGCGGTCTCCGCGTTCTTCGTCCGTCAGCACGAGACCTACGCCGCCATCGGGAGCCTCGGCTACATCGCCGCGATCGTGCTGTTCACCGTGGCCGCGTTCGGGCTCTACGCCACGGCCGTCACGACCCTGGCCTCCCGGCGTCAGAACCTCTTCCTCAAGCGGCTGCGTTCCACCGCCGAGGGCGACGCCGGCATCCTCGCCGGCCTGCTGCTGCCCGTACTCCTGCTCACCGTGGTGCAGGTGACCGCGATCCTGACCGCTCTGGCCATCGTCGCCGGCGGGCCGGCCAACATCGCCCTGCTGGTGGTGGCGGTTCTCGCGACAGTGGCCATGATGGTCGGGTTGGCGCTGGCCACGGCCGGGCTCACGAACTCGCCGGAACACGCCCAGGTCACCACCCTGCCCGTTACCCTCGGTGTGATCGCCGTGGCCAGCTGGGTCGGCATCTCCGGCACCGAGACCCTCGCCTGGCTCAAGCGGCTGCTGCCCGGCGGAGCGGCCACCGAACTGACCATGAACGCGTGGAACGGCGGCGTCGCCGTGACCGACTCCCTGCTCCTGCTCGCGCCCACGGTCGGCTGGGTCGTCATCGCCGTCGCCCTCGCCACCCGCCTCTTCCGCTGGGAGCCCCGCCGATGACCATCGAGCCCCGGTCGGACACCCCGACCCTGGTGGAAGACCTCCTTCTGCTCCTGTTCCAACCCGCATCCGGAACCATCGCGGGAGAGAACACCCTCTTCTACGTCCTCGGCGGAGCCGTCCTCGCGGACCTCGCCCTCGGGGGTCACCTGACCACGACGGACCGGGGGCGGGTCAGCAGTGTGGCCGATCACCCGCCGGTGGACGGCCTCCTACGCCCGGCGTGGGACTACCTCGCCGAGAAACCCCGAGGGGTGCAGACGGCACTGGCCGCGATCGGGCCGCCCCTGCGCGGGCCGGTGTTGGAACGGCTCATCGCGCGCGGCGACATCGACCAGGAACCCCGTAAGGTGCTCGGCCTGTTCCGGACGACGGCCCTGCGCGAAGGACGGACCGAACGTCGGGCCCGCCTCCTCGCCGACGTTCGGCAGGTCCTCGTGGACGGCGCGGAGCCGCAGGCCCGTGTCGCCGCGCTCGCGGCGCTGCTCTCGGCGAGCGGGACGCTCCCGCAGTTCCACCGGGAGATCCCGTGGACGTCACCGGTGATCGGCCGAGCCAAGGAACTCGAGCAGGGCGACTGGGGCGCCGACGCCGCGGGTGCGGCCGTGACCCGCACCGTGACTGCCACCGTCGTCAACAGCGCCGTCGTGGCCATCACCGTGCTTCCCAGGGGCTAGCTCATCACGGCGGCGCGCGACGTCCGGGTGACCGGCCGCGACTTCCCCGGGATCTGTAAACAACCCTTGATATTAGGCGTTACGAACGTCAATATGTGGAGGTCGCGGGTCGTCGAACCCTGGGGAGTGAGCCATGAGAAGCCGTCGGATTTTTGCAGTGGTAGCCGGGGCGGCGATGACCCTCACGGCCGCCGTCGCCTTCGTCCCCAGCAGCATGGCGTCCGTGTCCTCGGCCAACGCCGTCCCGATGGTCGCCTGCACCGCCCCGGCCTGGGCCGAGGGCACCACCTACCAGGCGGGCACGCAGGTCACCTACAGCAGCCGGCTCTACCAGGCACTCGTCACCCACACCGCGCACCCCGGCGCCGGCTGGAACCCGGCCTCGACCCCGTCGCTCTGGCGGGACCTGGGCGCGTGCTCGGGAAGCACACCGCCGCCCACCACGCCCCCGCCGACGACACCGCCGCCCACCACGCCCCCGCCGACCACTCCTCCCCCCACCACACCGCCCCCGACCGGTGGGACCTGCGCGGTGAAGTCGCGGCCCACCGGCAAGGTGTTGCAGGGCTACTGGGAGAACTGGGACGGCGCCTCCAACGGCGTACACCCCGGCCTCGGCTGGATCCCGATCACCGACAGTCGACTCCCCCAGCACGGCTACAACGTGATCAACGCGGCGTTCCCGGTGATCCGCTCGGACGGTACGGTCCTCTGGGAGAACGGCATGGACGCCGGCGTGAAGGTGGCCACCCCGGCCGAGATGTGCCAGGCCAAAGCCGCCGGCGCCACCATCCTGATGTCGATCGGCGGTGCCGCCGCGGGCATCGACCTGAGCTCCAGCGCGGTCGCCGACCGGTTCATCGCGACGATCGTGCCGATCCTGACGGCCTACCACTTCGACGGCATCGACATCGACATCGAGACCGGCCTGACCGGCAGCGGCAACATCAACACCCTGTCCACGTCGCAGGCCAACCTGATCCGGATCATCGACGGCGTGCTGGCCCGGATGCCGTCGAACTTCGGCCTGACCATGGCCCCGGAGACGGCCTACGTCACCGGCGGCAGCGTGGTCTACGGCTCGATCTGGGGCTCGTACCTGCCGATCATCAAGAAGTACGTGGACAACGGCCGGCTCTGGTGGCTGAACATGCAGTACTACAACGGCAGCATGTACGGCTGCGCCGGCGACTCGTACCCGGCGGGCACCGTGCAGGGCTTCACGGTGCAGACCCAGTGCCTGAACAACGGCCTCACCATCCAGGGCACCACCATCCGCGTGCCGTACGACAAGCAGGTCCCGGGCCTGCCCGCGCAGATCGGGGCCGGCGGCGGCCACATGTCGACGTCGTTGGTCACGCAGGCCTGGAACTCCGTACCCGGCCTCAAGGGGCTGATGACCTGGTCGGCGAACTGGGACGGGTCGAAGGGGTGGACCTTCGGCGACAACGTGAAACGCCTCCAGGGCCGCTGACCCCCGGCCGCGCCGGTCCTACCGCCAGTCGCCTCACCGCAGGCGGTAGGACCGGCGACGCGCACGGTCGTCGTGGCCGGCTCGCGCCGGAAGCCGGGCGCCGCGAAGTAGGTAATTCTTGCCGATGTGCCGTGATTGCCGTCTTGGCACGATCGCACCTGACGGGTGTGGATCTAGCGGTTCACCCATACCCGGTGTTCCGATCGTCCCTGACCGCAGGAAGGGCTTCAGGATGGAGAACATGACGGAGGCCGAGGAAGCAGGCATCGACCTGTCGGCCCCGGTGCTCAGCCGCCACCGCGTCACGGTGACCGCCTCGGCGGACACCGTGTGGCGGATCCTCACGGGCATCGACGCGTGGACGACCTGGCTCCCGGAGGTCCCGTACGCACGCATCGAAACGCCAGGTCCGCTGGCGCCGGGCTCCGTGTTCCGCTGGTCCGCAGCGGGCATGGAGATCGAGTCGACAATCGCCCAGGTACGGTCGCGCGAACGCCTCGTGTGGCGGGGCTACGGTGGCGGACCGGACGGCGTCCTCGGCGTCCACGTCTGGACGCTCACTCCGGTCGGCACCGGCGTGGAGGTGTCCACCGAGGAATCCTTCGCGGGTCCCCCTGTCGACGCCGATCCCGCGTCGTTCCAGGAGGGCCTCGACACCGTCCTCGCCGATTGGCTGGAACGACTCAAGCGCACCGCCGAGGAGGCGACCGCCTGATGAGACACCGTGTGATCGCCGTCGCGGCGGTGGTGGTGGCGGCCAACCTCCTGGGCGTCGCCGGTGCGCCGGCTCGGGCCGAGGCCGCCCGGGACGGCGGCCCCGACCGCGCAGCGCTGCGCTGCGCGGGACAGACCGTCGACAGCGCGGCGAAGATTCGCTATCGGACCGAGACGGTGATCGCCGCTCCGCTACGCACGGTCTGGAGGATCCAGACCGACGTGGAACGCTGGCCGTCGTGGCAGAAGCCCGTCCTCTCCAGCAAGCGGCTCGACCGTGGCCCACTGCGCCCCGGATCATCGTTCCGCTGGACGACGCCGGTAGTCGAGACCCCGCTGAGCCCCGCCACGACGCTCGTCGTCACGTCCACCGTCCGGCAGCTCGAACACCAGAAGTGCCTTCGGTGGGACGGCCCGGCGATCGGTACGGGTCTGAGCATCGACGAAGGGGTCCACGTGTGGACGTTCACCGAGGTCGACGGCCGTGTTCTCGTGCGCACCGAGGAGACGTGGCGCGGTGGCCAGGTCGAGCAGGACGTCGCCTACTCCACCGCGGCTCTCGGCGCGGGTCTGGAGACGTGGCTGACCGAGTTGAAGACGCTTGCCGAACAGGAGTGTGAGCGGGCCCGACGCTGACGCGACTCGACGGCCCCGCCGGTCTCGTACCGGCGGGGCCGTTCGTCGCTCGACGGACCGGCCCGGTCAGCGGAGAAGTTCGCGCAGCTGCCGGCGAGAGGTGATGCCCAGCTTGCGGTAGAGGTTGCGCAGGTGGGCGTCGATCGTGCGCGGGCTGACGAACAGCAGCGCGGCGACCTCCTTGGTGCCTGCTCCGGAGGCGACCTTACGGGCCACCAGCAGCTCCCGTGCGGTAAGCCCCACGAGCGGGTCGGCGTGGTCGGCCAGGGTCGGTTCGCCGATGGCCTCCAGCTCGCGGGCCGCGCGAGCGGCGAACCCGCGTGCGCCGATGGTGGCGAGCAGATCGTGCGCGGCACGCAGCTCCACCTGCGCCTCGGTGCGCCGGCCGACCCGTCGCAGCCACTCCCCGTAGAGGAGGCGGGCACGCGCGTAGTGGACTCGCATGCTGGTTCCGGCGAAACAGTCGATCGCCGCACGGTAGTGGTCCTGCGCGCCCAGCCCGGGGTCGAGCAGCGCACACGCCAACAGGTGCGCGCCCGTCGTCCACCCGTTCGGGTTGATCCGCGCGACGGTGCCGATCCACCCGGCCGACTCCTTGGCCTCTTCGGGACGTCCGGCGTACACGGCGGCCTCGACCAGCTCGTGGTGGAAGGCGGTGACGGCGTACGCGCCACGCCGCTGCTGGTCCCGTACGACGAGCAACGCGTCGAGCGCGGCCTCGTGGTCGCCGTCGCCGTTGCACAGCACACCGTTCGCGTAGTGCAGCGCTATGAAGTTCACCCCCACCCAGCCGCGCAGCTTCTCCTGGATCTCCCGGAACCGGTCGGCGTCTCCGCTGCACGCGGCGAGCATCAGGTCGGACCCGACGAGGTTCGACGTCCCCGCGGCCTCGTCGACCGCACGCGCCTCGGTGATGCAGGCGTACGCGTCGGCGAAGCGACCCACGATCGCTCGGGCGGCCGCCTGGAAACGCAGCGCGTGGGGAAGGATCGCGTAGGCAGCCTGCGCCCGGGCGAGTTCCACCTGACGGTCGGTGATCTCCTCCATGGCGTCGCTGTCGCCGAGGTCGACACTCAACACGCAGGCGCGTTCCATCCACCACGGATCGGCGTCCGGCTGTCGGGCGTGCTCCCGGAAGGCGTCGACCGTGCGGCGCATCAGGGGCATCGCCTCGCCCACCGGGCAGAGGTTCTGCACGACCAGCGCCTGCAACAGCAGGTCGACCGGACGCGGCGACTCACTCTGGGGCACCCGTTCCCGGATGTGCAGGGCGAGCCGCCGCAACCTCCCGGGCTCGTCGACGCTGAACATGAGCGACGCGAAGGCTTCCAGGTAGGTCTCGCGGACCTCATCCGGCCCCATGCCGTCGGCCGCGTCGACGAGTGCGATCGTGGCCGGGATACTGCGCGCCACGTGGTAGTCGATCGTCGCACGCAGCAGCCGCGCGCCACGGCGGTCGGCCGGCTCCGGCTGGAGACGCTCGGCCTCGTCGACCAACTCCCGGGCGGCGGCATGTGCCCCGGACCTCAACCGTGCCCGAGCCGCGGACAACAACAGGCGTGCCTGCCGCGACCGGCCCGGTGTCAGTCGGGCCGCGCGCTCGAGGAACGCGGCCGCGGCCGCGAATCCGCCCCGGCGCCGCGCCCGTCCCGCCGAGCGCTCCAGCTCTGCGGCGGTCTTCTCGTCCGGGCCGCTGATCGCGTTCGCCTGGTGCCAGGCGCGGCGGTCGGGATCGACGTCGGCGTCCGTAGCGGCGGCGAGTGCGGCGTGCGCCTGCCGTCGCGCCCCGGCACCTAACGACAGGTACACCGCGGAACGCGCCAACGGATGTGGGAAGTGCACCCGGGCTCCGGTCACCAACAGGCCGCTGTTCTCGGCGCCGGCCAGATCTCCGCCGTTCAGCCCTCGGGCCGTCATGGCCCGCCGCAGCAGAGCGAGGTCGCCGGTCGGGTCCGCCGCGGCCAACGCCAGGACCGAGCGCGTAGGTGCCGGCAGCCGCAGGAAACGACTCACGAATCGGTGCTCCACCGCGCCGCGCCCGACGTCCCCGGGAAGCCCGAACGGCCCGGCGTCGCGGGCGAACTCCACCAGGGCGAGGGGGTTGCCGGCCGCTTCGGACAGGATCCGCTGCACGATGGGTGCCTCGTGGCCGAACGGCGCCCGGTACCGCAGCAGGGTGAGGGCCTCCGAGTCGGTGAGCCCGGTGAGAGTGAGGGTGGGTAGGCGTCCGAGCTCCGGCACCGAGGCGGCGTCACGGGCAGCGAAGACCATGGCGACCCGCTCCACCGCCACGCGCGCCGCGACGAAAGCCAGGACCTGCCGCGAGCCGCTGTCGACCCACTGCACGTCGTCGACCACGCAGAACACCGGCCGACGCCGGCCTACGGCACTCAGCAGGCCCAGGACGGCCAGGCCGACAAGCATCGGGGGCGGCGTGACCCCGGCCTCCAGCCCGAACACCGTGTCGAGCGCGCTCCGCTGCGGCGCGGGAAGCCCGGCGCGGTGGTCGAGCACGGGCGCGCACAGCTGGTGCAGGGCCGAGAAGGGCAGTTCGCTTTCGAACTCGATACCACCGGCGCGCAGCACCTGCCAGCCGTCGAGCAGCACAGCGGCCTCGCCGACGAGCGTCGACTTGCCGATCCCCGCGTCACCGAGAACGAGCGTCGCCCCGCCACGGCGTGCCGCCGCGGCTGTCGTCACCGCGGCGATCTCGTCCAGCTCCGTCCTGCGAGCGACGAACCATCCCGACCTGATCCTGACCATCAGCTTCTGGGTGGCCCCGGACGAACGGCCGTCGGGGACGGTGCGGCGCCCGTAGCGCCGTCGGAGGCGGCAGAAGAGTCGTCGAGTCGGTGACCGAGGTCGAACAGATAGCGGGTAACGGTGCCAACTCCCTCCGGTTGTTCGACCCGACCGATGGTATCCACAGTGGTGCGCTAGGCGGGCGGCTCGAACAGTTCCAGCTGGATCCCGTCCGGATCACGGAGATAGAGGATCTTCGTGCCGGCCAGGGCTCCCGCCTCCACGCCGTCGCCGTCCTGGAGCACGACCGGATCGGCGTTGACGTGCACGCCTCGCTCCACCAGGTCACGGTGCGCCGCGTCGAGGTCGTCGACCTCGAAACACAGGTGCATGACCCCGACGTCGCAGTTGCGCCCGGTGAAGGGCCTCGGCTGCGGGCTGTCGTACTGGATGAGTTCCAGCAGGACGTTGTCACCGGCAAGCGCGAACGACGCCCGCATCGACGGGTTCTCGACCTCCACGACCGCACCGATCGCCGGGTTCGTGGCCGAGATCGTCACGCCGTTCGGCGCGATGCCGAGTACCTCCTCGTACCACCTCACCGACCGCGCCAGATCGCTTACCGGTACTCCGATGTGGTGCATCCTGGTCACTCCACTCATGATTCCCATCGTGAGGGGCGGGATGGCGCGGTGGAAGGCACAGATCTTCCGCGTACTGCCGGTACCACCCAGCTCCGACGACGATGGCGGATCATGTCTTCATGAGTGACCTCGGAGCTGCCCTGCGGGTCTGGCGGGACCGTACCGAGCCGGCCGCGGTCGGCCTCGCGAACGCATCCCCTCGCCGCGTCGCCGGGCTACGACGCGGCGAGCTTGCGGCACTTGCCGGCATCTCCCCCGAATACGTCGCACGCCTGGAACAGGGCCGGGCCGGGACTCCATCGGCGCAGGTGTGCGCCTCCCTCGCCCGCGCCTTACGACTCTCCGACGACGAGGAGGCGCACCTGATGCGCCTCGCCGGCTTCGCCCCGGCCCCAGATCGGATACCCGGCCTGATCCCCAGCAGTCTGCACCGCGTCATCGACCACCTCGGTGACACCCCGGTGGCCGTCTACGACGCCGTCTGGCGGCTTCTGCACTGGAACGCGCTCTTCGCGGCCGTCTTCGGTGACCCATCCGACGCGGCCGCCGACGATCGCAACGCCCTGATCGTCCAGTTCGAATCTCGGAACGCCCGCGTCCGCCAGACCGACACCGAGCGTGCCTACTTCGAGCAGTCGTTGGTAGCCGACCTCCGTTCCACAAGCGCCCGCTACCCCAACGACCCCGATGTGGCGGCCCTTGTCGAACGCATGGCCGGGAACGACAGGTTCTGCCGCCTCTGGGCACTTCGCGCGGTGGCCAATCACGACAGCGCACACAAGACCGCCGTACACCCGGACGTCGGCGCCATCCCACTCGACGCAAGCATTCTGACCACTCAGGACACCGACCTTCGCGTCGTCGTCCTCACACCTCGGCCGGACACGACCGCTCGCGAGAAGCTGAATCGACTTGGTTGACCAGGCCGGGAACGGCTGTCAGCGCGGTCGTGCCGCCCGGGTGGGGATACTGAGTCGGTGCCGAACCTGGTCTCCTACGCCCACGGCCAGGCGGATCGATGTTCTTCCGGGCGTGTGCGGAGACAAGACGTTGCGGTACCGCGGCGTGGGCGATGACCCTGCCACGGGCGAGTTCAGAACCCGTCTACCGTTCGGCGAGGCGCTGCGCTTGCCCTGTGTGTATGTCGCTCACCCACTCCCAGCCAGGCGGAGCCGATGGGCCGATCCGCGGGTCGTCGGGAGCACGGCGGTCTCGCAACGCGTGCAGGTAGGCGCGGTCCTGTTCGATCCGTACGTGTATCTGGTCAGCACGGGCGACTGACCCGTGGCCCGGAACGAGGACATCGACTCTGTCCGCCACGCCCTCCAGAAGGCTCAGCCCCGTGAGGTACTCCTCGATCGGGTCATTGGCGCCGTCGACGTCGTCGAGCATCGGAATGAAGATGTCGGACAGCATGTCGCCGGCCACGAGGACACCCCGTTCCTCGATCAGGAGTGCCGCGTGGCCCGGGGAGTGCGCCGGGTGTTCGATGATCCGAACCTGAGGGCCGTCCCAGGGGACGAACGTGGTTCCGGCGGGCAGAGCGGTGACGAGGCCGAACAGATCCAACGGTGTCTCCTGGGCGATCTCCGGCGGCAGACCCTCCGCGGCGTGGGCTCTCCAGTCCGCGCGGGACCGCACCTCCCTCATGACGTCCGCACAGCGGGCTGTGCCGAACCGGGGTACGTCACCGAGTTCGGCGTGCCAGAGCACGTGATCCCAGTCGGGGTGGGTCGCGAAGCCCGCGACCGGGCGCTGGCCCGAATCGGACAGGTCGGACGCGAGGCAGCGCATCTCGTCGTTGGTGATCCCGGGATCGACGAGCAACGCTCCCGCCCGGCCCTGCACGACGACGGCGTTGTTCTGGAGCAGTTCGCTCTGGTGGATCAGCACACCTTCCGCGACCTGTGTCAGCACGGGGTGTCTCCTTCCGCTTGTCCGGTCGGTCGTAGCACCAAGCGTCCGTCGAAAGCGGTCCGCTGCGAAGGTCCATTCAACCCGCCCGGCGATGGACCAGTTGGTCCGACCAGCGCGTTAGTGTCGGCCCGTGACGGTCGACTTCTCCGGGCCGGTGCCGGAGCTGGCGCTCGACGTGGACCGGTCCGCCGACGTGCCGTTGGGGCGTCAGGTCCAGGACACACTGCGGGGCGCCATCCGGTCCGGGAGGGTGCGCTCCGGCGAACGCCTGCCCTCGACCCGTCAGCTGGCTGACCAGTTGGGTGTGTCGCGCGGCCTGGTGGTTTCGGCGTACGAGCAGTTGCTGGCCGAGGGGTACGTCGTCACCAGCGTCGGGTCGGGCACCCGGGTCGCCGACTCGGTGAACGCCGCGGTCACGTCCGTACCGTCCGACGCTGTCGAGGTGGACCCCGCGCGACTGCGCCCGGTGCCGCACATCGACTTCGGCTACGGGGTACCCGACCTACGGGCGTTCTGCACGCGCGACTGGCTGTGGGCGCTCGGCGACGCCATCAAGACGATGCGGACCGCCGACCTCGGCGACGGGGCGGTGGAGGGCGACCCGCAGCTCCGCGCCGTTCTGGCCGGCTACCACCGCCGCGTGCGGGCGGGGTCCGTCGATGCCGCGCACACGATCGTCGCGGCGGGATTCCGTCAGGGGCTGACCCTCGTCCTCAGCGCCCTCGCCAGCCACGGCATCGAGTGGATCGGTTTGGAGGACCCGGGTCCGCGCGACCACGACCAGATCGCCCGACGGGCTGGCCTGCGGGTCTCGGCCGTCCCCGTCGACGCGGAAGGGATCCGGGTGGACCGCCTGCGCGCGTCCGGCGCGCGGGCCGTGCTGCTGACGCCCGCCCACCAGTGCCCGACCGGGGCGGTGCTGGGCCCGACCCGCCGCCACGAACTGGTGCAGTGGGCACACGAGGTGGACGGGGTGATCGTCGAGGACGACTACGACGCCGAGTTCCGCTACGGCCGGCAGCCGGTCGGCTCGCTCCAGGGCCTCGCCCCTGAGCGCGTTGTGGCACTGGGATCGGTCAGCAAGACACTGGCACCGGCCCTGCGCATCGGCTGGGTCTTCACCCCGCCACGATTCCGCGCCGACATCCTGACCGAGAAGCGCCTCTCCTGCCGTGGCGTTCCCCACCTCGACCAGGCGGCACTGGCGCGACTCATCCAGACCGGCCGTTTCGACCGGCACCTCCGCAAGGTCCGGGTCAGCTACCGCCAGCGCCGCGACACCCTCGTGTCGGCCGTGGCCGAGAGCATGGCGGGAGCGACGATCACCGGCCTCGACGCCGGCCACCATGCCCTGCTCCGGTTGCCGTCCGGGGTGGACGAGGAGCACGTCGTCACCCACGCACGCGCGGCAGGTGTGGTCGTGCGGGGAGTCGGCGACTACCGGGTCACACCCGACGACGGGAGTCCCCCCGACCCCCTGCCTCCCGCGCTGGTCATCGGGTTCGGCAACGTGACCACTCGGCAGATCCGGGAGGGGATCGGCGTGCTGGGCCGACTGGTCGCGGCGCGACGGTGAACGGGCGCCAGAGCCTCGGCGTGATCGACTCGAGTTCATTGCTGTCGCCGTGTCCGGGCGAGCGGGACCGGGCGACATCAGGAAACCCGAGTCGATCACCCGACAACCGACCGCTGGCCGGGCTGGGCCTTCCCGGACGAGATGCCTGTCCTCACTGTTCGGGGCGGGGCACGTACGGCCGCTCGGCGGGGTTGGCTCGGGCGCGCATCATGTCCGAGATGGCGATACCGGCCAGGACGAGGACGGCGGCGACGGCCACTGTCAGTGGTGGCACGAAGGTCATGGTGGGCGAGATCCCCACGAGCACGAGCGCGCCGATCAGCCGGGATCGCGAGACCCGGGCGAACACCGCGTGTTCCACCAGGGAACGCCCGATCAGGAACAGGATCGGGCCGCCGAGGATGGCGACGGTCCACGCCGCGTCGGTGTGCCCGAACGGGTGCCTGATCACGATCTCGTAGCCGACGGCGACCACGACGATGCCGGTGACCATGAGGACGTGCGCGATGAACGCCTCCCGGATGAGGCGGACTGGCTCGCGCGCTCCGGCGAGTGCCTCGGGCAACAGTTGGCCCGCCTTGAAGACGTAGACCCGGAAGAGCAGCACCGTGGTGGCGAACGAGACAGCGAAAGCCGCCACGGCTCCGACCTCACGGAACGAGGTGTCACTGTAGGCCGAACCGGTGGTCAGGATGAGCTCGCCGAGCGCGATGATGAAGAACTGGCGGTACCGCTCGGAGATGTACTCCGCGGAGACCGGCCACTGCTGCGGGGTGGCAAGGGTCCACGGGGCGGGGTAGAAGAGCAGCAGTGCCGTGCCGTCGATGGCGATGGCGAGCGCCCACAGCAGCCCGCGCGCCGGGTCCGGCAGAATCGCCCCGACGATCCACGGCACGGCGGACAGCGAGAACCAGAGGAGCACCCCGGCGGCTCGGCGCTGCGCCGGATGACCGCGCAGCGCCGGCACGATGATGAGGCCCCGAAGGATGTGGACGGCGACGTACGCGCCGGCGAACGCCAGGCTGCCGTCGCCGAACGCCCGGGGTACCGCGACCGCCATGGCCATCGCTCCGAGCATCGCCAGGTAGACGAGCGCCTGGAGGTGCGGTGCCTGTGCGTCGTAGATGTCGGTGACCCACGCCGTGACGAACCAGAGAACGAGGAACGCCATCAGCAGCAGCAGCGTCTCGCTCGCATCGGAGACGACCGCCCGCCGCTCGGTGAGATCCTCGACCAGCCGGTGGGACACCCGGTTCAGCGCGAAGACGAACACCAGGTCGAAGAAGAGTTCCAGCAGGCTCGGCCGCTCCGGTTGCCCCGGCTTGCGAAGCAGCGCTGCCGCCCTCGTTGACATACGGCCGCCCGATTCCGCCGGTTTCGGTCCTCTTCGGGGAATTGATACCACGCCGGAAGGGTCGCCGAGGTCGTAACCGTGACGACGGTGTCCTCGCGACGACCGGCCACGCACGACGTTCGGCTGGGTGTCCCAGCCGAACGTCCTGCCTGACCCGGGTACGCCTAGGGCAGCCACCACGGCGCGAAGTACGGCGCGGACGCTCCCTCGGTCGAGAACGACCAGCCGCCCGCCGGCGCGCTCTGCAGCCGGACCACGACGCTCGCCACGTACGGCGAGCTGACCGGACGGAAGTCGACGTCGTTGTACCAGGTCCTGCCGTTCGGGGCGCAGAAGTCCGACGCGCTGTCGGTGTAGGGCACCACCACGCCGTTCTGGTACGTGATGACCATCTGGACGCGGACACACTCGCCGGAGGCGTTGTTGACGTAGATGCGCCCGAGCAGCCGCGGCTCCCAGGCGCCGTTGACGAGATCCCACTCCAGCCGGCCGTCGGCCTTGGGATCTCCGGAGATGTTGCCCAGGTCGCCGTCGCCGAAGTCGAAGTGCGGCTGGGTGATGGAGAACCGGTCCGTGCGCTGCACCGCGGCCTGCGCGGGGCTCGCCCCGATCAGCGCGACTGCGCACACCACGGGCAGCACCAGGAGCCGGGCTGCCGTTCTGCTGATTCGCATGTCTTCTTCCTCCTCGATCGCGCCGCGGTCACGTCGCGGCGTCTGGGATCGAGTCTCGGCAGCGGCCTCAGGGTCACGTCACGATCCGCTCCGGGTGGCGGCTCGGCGCTGGCGCACCATGACGCCACCCTGACGTCCGCCCGGACGATGGTGATGCCCGACCCGCACGGGCCGGCGAGAGTGAGGGAGCGACATGCGCACGGTGGACATCGCACGACGGACGGCGGCGGGCGCGGTAGCCGTCGCGCTGGGTACGGCGGCCGGGGCGGCCCCACCGGACCGGCCCGCTCAGGCGGGAGGGCTCGCACCGGTGCGGGTCGACGAGGTCAGCGAGAGCGACGGTGGCGCCAGCAAGGTCGTCACCGTGAGCTGCCCGGGGGCGCGGTCGGTCTTCGGGTCGGGCGCCCGGATCGTGAACGGGAACGGTGGTGTCGTGCTGACCGCGATGGAGCCCGATGCGGAGCTGACCACGGTGACCGTCACCGCGACGGCGCGGACGGGGCACGTGGGCGACTGGTCGGTGGTGGCCTATGCCACGTGCGACACGTCGACGAGCCCACCGGTGCGGGCGACGGCCACCGTCGGGTCGGCGTCGACGGCGGAGGTGAGCTGCCCGGACAGCACGAGGTTGGTCGGCACCGGCTTCCGCGTGGAAGGACCTGTGGACCAGACGTACGTCGACGAGGTCACGTTCGGCCCCGGGCTGCGGACGGTCCGGGTGCACGCGGGCGGCGCCGCCACCCCGGCGAGCCTCACCGCCGTCGGAGTCTGCAAGGAGCCGACCCAGCCGACCGGGCCGCCCGGCGTCCGGGTCGAGGCCGCCAGCGGCAGTGACGGCACCTGGCCGAAGACGGTCGTCACCGCAAGTGCCGGCCCGGGAGCCCACGTGTACGGCGTCGGTGGCCGCGTGACGGGCACCGGAGAGTTCTTCCTCAGCGCGCTCGTGCCCAGCCCGAACCTGCGCCAAGCAGGTGCCGAGGCCGTCCGGGCGAGCCAGTTGCCGGGGGCGGCGGCCGCTCGGGCCGGAGACGGCGAGGGCTCGGTCACCGTATCCGCCGTGGAGCTGGCCGCCTTCCACTGAGCGGTCACCGGCCGCCGCCGGTCAACGCCCGCGGTCGGCGGTCGTGGGCTTCCGGCCGTTGGCGGCGGCCAGCGAACTCCGGCGGTCGACGACCTGCGACTGTGGGGCCGGATGGGCGGGCGCGAGGATGAGCTCGTCGGGCGGGTGCACGCCGATGGACCGCATCGCCTCGCGGTACCGGGCGAGGGCCCGACGTGCCTCGCCGTGCTGGCCGCCGGCGACCAGGGCACGCACCAACGCCCGGTGCGCCGGCTGGTCGTACGGATCCCGCTCCAGCAGCCGCAGCAGGTACGCCACCGCCACCGCCGGGCCCGCTGTGGCCCGGCTGACCTGGGCCAGCATCCGCAGCATGCCGAGGTATGCCGCCCGGGTCTCCTCGCGCAACGGGCCGGACCAGTCGGCGTACGGCTCGTCCTCGAACGCGTCGGCACGGTACTGCCGGTCGGCGGACAGCAGCACCGTCCGCCCCTCCGCCAGGGCCCCCCGCTCCACGAGGCGGCGCGCGTGCGCGACGTGCGCGAGGAACTCCTCGACGTCGACCCGCAGACGGTTGACGTCGAGGGCGATACACGCCTGGTCGGCGACGAGGAAGTGGTCGGGGGCGTACGTCTTCGTCGGGTCGAGCACCCCACGGACGATCGAGAGCAGGACCGACAGCCGGTGGCCGGTGCGGTCGGGGTCGTCGTCCGGCCAGAGCAGTTCGCACAGCTCGCCTCGGGGGACTGGCCGGCCACGTCGGGCGACGAGGATCCGCACCAGGTCACGCGCCTTGCGGGACTGCCACTGGGAGGCCGGCACCGGGTGGCCGTCGAGGTGCACCTCGAACCGGCCGAGGGCCCTGATCACGACCCGCTGGTAGACCGGCCCGCCGGGCGTCCGCTCGCCGGAACTGCCCGTCCGGTCGACCAGGGCACCGGCGAGGGCGACCTGGTCGGCCGCGAGCAGCCCGGCCAGCCGGTCGTCGATGTCGGCCCCGGGCAACCGCCCGAGTACGACGAGCAGCCGGGCCGCCTCGACCGCCGCACCGGCCCGCGTCCAGATCGCGTACGCCTCGCGCAGCGCCTCGCGGGCCCGCCCGAGGTCCTGCTCGGCTGCGGCCCGCAGTTCGAGCGCGTCGGCCAGCCCGGCCAGGTCGCCCTGAGCGCGCGCGATGCGGACCGCCTCGCCGGCGAGCGTGGTGGCCCGGTCGGGCACGGCCATCCGGAGCGCGACCCAGCCCTGCGCCAGTAGCGCCGGCACGACGATCTCGTGCGGGACGTCTCCGGCGGCCCGGTCGGCGTGCCGCGCCGCAGCCGGCACGTCGTCGTCGAGTCGTACCAACGCCAGCCCGGCGAGCGCGGGCACGAGCACGTGCGCGTTGCCGGTCTCCTCGGTGACCCGGATCGTCTCCTCGTACGCGGCGCACGCCTGCTCGCGCCAGCCTCGCCTGCGGTACAGCTCAGCGAGGCCGAGCAGCGCGTGGGTGAACCGGCGGGAGCCCTTCTGCTGGTAGAACGCCAGCGCCGCCTCGTACCGCTGCACCGCCTCGTCGTACCGGCCGAGCATGGCCAGCGCTTCCGCCTGGTTGCTTGTCGCGATGGCGCGCAGGCTGGGCGCGCCGGCCAGCGCGGCGTACCGGGCGGACCGCTCGGCCATCGTCAGGGCCTCGGCGTACCGGCCGGTGCGGAGGAACTGGTGCGTGCGGTTGGTGTGGATCCGGGTGAGCAGCAGGACATCACCGGTGCGTTCCGCGATCGGCAACGCCAGCGTGAAGTGCTCCTCGCTGCCCGCGACGTCGCCAGCCACGCTGAGGCACAGGGCGACGCTGAGGTGGGTCGTGGCCAGCACGTCGTCCTGCCCGGCGCTGGTCGCGGCGGCCAGTGCCCGCCGCGCGCAGCCGGTGGCGGCCTCGGTGTCGCCGGCCAGCAGGTGCGCGTGTGCGGTCCAGGCGAGCAGCAGCGCCCGGTCGACGGGCGGGGTGGACAGGGCGGGCGGCCGGTCGAGGATCGCCAGGGCCGCCCGCGCGTCACCGCGTTGGTAGTGGATCCGACCCAGCCGCCAGGTGAGGCCGGCGTCCCAGGCCTCCTCGGCGACGGCGTCGTACTCGTGGGTGGCCGCGCCCAGGTCGCCGAGGGTGCGCAGCGCGTCGCCGAGCAGCAGGCGCAGGCGCCGGCTGCGATGCTGTTCGGGCAGCGCGCGGACCAGCTCGGTCACCGCGAGGGACCGACCCTCCGCGATCATCCGATCGCCGTGTGCGTCGAGCACCCGGGCGGCCGCCGCGTGGTCACCGGCCCGCAGGTACTCCCGGGCCGCGGCGACCGGCGGCCCGTGCTGGTCGTACCAGGCTGCTGCCGCGGCGGCCGTGTGGCGGACCTGGTCGGCGGTCGGCGGTCGGTGCCCGTGCCGGGCGGTCTCGACAACGATCGGCACGAGGTGCTCCTCGGGCGCCGGTGCGCCCGGCCCGGCCGCCGCCCAGGCCGGCCGCGTGAGCAGGCCGGTGCGGCGTAGCCGGTCGACGATGCGCGGGGCGCCGCGATGACCGAGCGCGCGGCACAGCTCCACGCTCACCGGCGCCAGCGAACCGACCTGGCGGAGCAGCCGGTTCGCCTCCGCCGGGAGCGCGGCGAGCACCTCGTCGGCGATGTACCGCGCGATCGGCCCGCCGGGCTCGCTGAGGATCGGGGCGAGCGGCCCGGGCGGTACCCCGCCCAGCCGCAGGGTCTCGGCGGACAGATGGACGAGCGCCGGCCAGCCGCTTGTCGCCGCGTAGAGCCGGTCGGCGAGGTCCGGTGCGGAGAGACCGTACTCCTCGGTGATCAGATCGGCGATCCGTTCCGGGGAGAGCGCCAGGTCGGCCGGGCCCAGCTCGGTCCAGAGGCCACTGCCGAGAAAGCGGGTGGCCGGTGCCGGCGGCGGCCACCGCGAGGCGAGGACGACTGTGACGTCGTCCGCCCGTCGCCCGACCTCGTCGAGCAGGAGGTGCAGTTGCTCCGCCGAGGTCGGTGGCAGGTCGTCGACCACGATCAGCCGGTCGCCGGCCCCTGCGGCGTCGGCGACGAGCTGACGCACGGGTGCCTCGTCCCCCCGGCACCAGCGGGCGGCGGCTGGGGGGAACCAGCGGCGCAGCGCGGTGGTCTTGCCGTAACCGGCGGCGGCCACCACACAGCAGACCCCCCGCTGGTGACCTGCCCGCAACGGATGCACCGCGTTCCCTCCGGCCGTGCCGCGCGAATTCCGGACTGGTGGTTCGACGCCCGTGAATCAAGGGTTCACCGGTGGCGTTCGGTGAGGCAAGACCTCGGTCGGTCGCGTACCCGATTCAGCTCACCCCACGGACACCCCGTCGCCGTCGCGGAGGTGGACCGAAACGGCGGCCACCGCCGCCCGGGCTGCCTGCGGGCTGGGGGCGGCCAGGGCCGCCTCGGCGATCCGGCGGCACTCGTCACGTGTGTGCCCGGCCAGGGACTCGCGCACCGCCGGGATGCTGCGCGGCGCCATGGACAAGCTGCTGATGCCCAGGCCCGCCAGGACCAGGGCGAAGTCCGGATCCGCGGCGGACTCCCCACACACACCGACTGGCTTGCCCGCCGCGACGCCGGCTGCCGCGCAGGAGGCGAGGAGCGCGATCAGCGCGGGCTGCCACGGGTCGAGCAGATCAGCGAGGTCGCCGCACATCCGGTCGGCAGCGAACGTGTACTGGCTGAGGTCGTTGGTGCCGACGCTGAGGAAGTCGGCGTGGCTCAGCACCTGGCCGGCGCGCAGGGCCGCGGCCGGCACCTCGATCATCACGCCGGCTGTCGGCAGGCCGTGCTCGCGGCAGGCCCGCGTGAAGGCGGCCGCCTCCGCCGCCGTGGCGACCATCGGCGCCATCACCCACACGTCGGCGTCCGCCGCCGCAGCCGCAGCCGCGATCGCGGCCAACTGCGTGGTGAGTACGGAGGGTGTCTGCCGCGCGACCCGCAGACCGCGGATGCCCAGCGCAGGGTTGGGCTCGTCGGCCAGGCGCAGGAACGGCAGCGGCTTGTCGGCGCCGGCGTCGAGGGTACGTACGACGATCTTGCGGCCGGGTAGCGCGGCGAAGACGTCGCCGTACGCGGCGACCTGCTCCTCGTGCGACGGAGGGTCGTTACGGTCGAGGTAGAGCAGCTCGGTGCGGAACAGACCGACACCCTCCACCTCGCCGGTGAGGTCACGGGCGGAGCCGATGTTGGCCAGCAGCGCGACGGGATGACCGTCCGCGGTCCGCCCGGGGCCGTGGGAGCGGGCGCGCCGTTCGATCTCGGCGAGCCGGTCCGCGTTGACGGCGGTCACCGTCTCGGCGGAGACGTCGGCCACCACGACGCCGCTCGCCCCGTCCAGACTGGCCAGCGCACCGTCGGTGAGGTCCAGGATGCCCGCGCAGCGCACCACGGCCGGGATGCCGAGTGTCCGGGCCAGGATCGCGGTGTGGCTTGTCGGCCCGCCCTCGGCCGTGATCAGACCCAGCACCAGGGCCGGTTCGAGGCCGGCGGTGTCGGCGGGCGCCAGGTCACGGGCGATGAGCAGGTACGGATGGCCGGGGTCCGGCAGGCCCGGCATGGGCAGCCCCAGGCACGCCGCGACCAGGCGGTCCCGCAGGTCGTCGAGGTCGCTGACCCGCTCGGCGAGGTACCCGCCGGCGGCCTCGAAGGCAGCCCGGTGCTCGGCGAGCACGTCGGTGATCGCGTGCGGCGCGTCCGCGCCGCCGTCGATGGCGACGTCGGCCGCGTCGACGAGCGTCTCGTCCTGCACCATCATGACCTGCGCGCGCAGGACCTCGGCGGCGGTCGTCTCCCGGGCGGCGTCGGCGCGACGGGTCAGGTCGGCGGCGACCGCGTCGACCGCGGCCCGCACGGCCGCCTTCTCGGCTTCCGGATCGGGGTTCTGCACCGCTGGCGGCAGGGCCGGAGGCGGAGCCAGCCGGTGGACCGGCCCCGCCGCACCACCGGGGCTGGCCCCGATCCCCCGCAGTTCACGCATCGACAGCGTCCAGGTCACGTTCGAGCAGGTCGGCCAGGGCGTCGACGGCGGCCTGCGCGTCGTCGCCGTCGGCCTCCAGGGTGACCTCGGCGCCCTTCTTGGCACCGAGCGACAGCACGGCGAGCATGCTGCGGGCCGGCACCGGCTTCTTGTCGCCGGTACGGATGGTGACGAGCACCGGTTGCTTCGCCGCCTCGGCGACGAACAGCGCCGCCGGGCGGGCGTGCAACCCGCTGGCGGAGCCGACGAGGACTGTTCTGCTGAACAACGGATCCTCCTAGGGTTCGATCGTCACCTTGATCGCTTCACCGCGCGCCACGATGCCGAAGGCGTCGAGGGCACGGTCCAGCGGCAGGCGGTGGGTGATGAGGTCGGCGACCGGCACGGAGCCGTCGGCGATGAGTCGCAGCGCTTCCTTGTTGTGCTGCGGGCTGGAACCGTTGGCGCCGACGATGGTCAGCTCCCGGTAGTGCACGAGGTTGGAGTCCAGGGAGATGACCGGCTTGTCCTTCGGCAGGCCGCCGAAGAAGCTGATCCGGCCCTGCCGTGCGGACATCTGCACCGCCTGCTCCTGGGCGACACCGGCGGCCGTGGCGGTGATGACGACGTCGGCACCCCGGCCCTCGGTGAGCTTGAGGACCGCGTCGACGACGTCGGTCTCGGCGCCACAGATCGCCGCGTCCGGCTGCACCAGGTTGGCGGCCAGGTCGAGGCGTTCCCGGTTGAGGTCGACGAGGAACACCCGGGCCGCGCCGCGCGCCCGGGCCAGCCGGACGTGCAGGCAGCCGATCGGGCCGGACCCCACGACGACCACGTCGTCACCCTCCCCCACACCGGCGAGGTTCTGGCCGTTCAGGACACAGGCGAGGGGCTCGGCGACGGACGCCTCGGCGAAGCTGAGTCCCTCGGGGATCCGGTTGAGCCCGTCGACGGCGAGGACGTTGTGCGGCACGACCAGGTGCTCGGCGAACCCGCCGTCGAAGTGGTAACCCATCGACACCTGATTGGGGCACACCGTCATCCGGCCGCGCCGGCACTCGGCGCACTCACCGCAGGGGATGGCGGCGATGACCTGGACCCGGTCCCCCGCCCGCCAGCCCGTGACGTCGCCACCGACCTCGGTGATCTCGCCGGCGATCTCGTGGCCCATCACCCGCGGCGGATCGATGTGGTGGTGGCCGAAGCGGGAGATCTTCACGTCGGTGCCGCAGGTGGAGCAGGCCCGGACGCGGATCTTCACCTCGGCGGGGCCCGGCGTCGGCTCGGGCGCGTCCTCGAAGCGGACGTCACCGGGTGCGTGGAATCGGACAACCTTCACGAGGACTTCCCTTCGAGGATGGTGATCACGTCATCGGCGCTCGTCGCCTCTCGGAGCCGCTGCGCCTGCGCCGGGTCCACCAGCACCGAGGCGAGCTGGGCCAGGATGTCCAGGTGCCCGTCACCGGCAGCGGCGATGGCGACGCAGACCCGCACGTCGAAGCCGTCCCAGTCGACGCCGTCGGGGAAGCGCAGCACCGCGAGGGCGTCGCGCTGGACCGACTCCTTGCTCGCAAGCGTGCCGTGCGGGATGGCGACGCCCTCCCCCATGTACGTGGAGACGCTCTGCTCGCGGGCCAGCATCGCGTCGACGTACGCCGGGGCGACCGCGCCGACCTCGACGAGTACCGCGCCGCAGCGGCTGATCGCCTCGTCCCGCGATCCGGCCCGCTCGTCGAGCCGGATCGCGTCACGGGCCAGCAGCTCAGCCACTCAGCTCACCACCGCGCTGTACCGCGTTCACGACCCTGGTGACGGCCGGGTCGCCGATGAACACCTGGATCGGCACGATCACCGTGTCGGGCGCGCTGACCCGGGCCCGCGCGGCGAGGCCCTGGTGGCAGATGACCACGTCCGCGTCCGCCGGGATCGAGTTGACCGGCGTGTGCTCGACGGTGACCGCGTTCTTCGCCAGTTGCCGCCGAAGTTGGCTGGCCAGCATCACGCTGCTGCCCATGCCGGCGTCGCACGCGACGACCACCTTCTTGATCTCGGTGCCGTTGATTGTGGACATATGGTCAGACCTCCTGCTTCGCCGACGTGCTCGGGGTGGTGTCGGGGTCGACAGCGGTGTCGGGGTCGACAGACCTCTCCTCAGCTGGGCGGGCAGCCGTCTCCTCGTCCGGGCCGACAGCGTCGGCGGCGGGTTCGCCGCGCCCGAAGCCGAGCAGGGCGGACGCGACGGCGAAGGTGACGGCGGCGGCGATCACGACGCCGAGAACGACCCCGACGTGGCTGCCCTTGGGGGTGACCGCGAGGTAGGCGAAGATGCTTCCCGGTGAAGGGGTGGCAACCAGGCCCGCGCCGGTGATCACGAAGGTGCCGACGCCGGCCGCGCCCCCGGCGATCATGGCGAGGATCAGCTTCGGCTTCATCAACACGTACGGGAAGTAGATCTCGTGGATGCCGCCGAGGAACTGCACGATGATCGCGGCCGGGGCGCTGGGGCGCAGTGCGCGGGGGCCGAAGACCATGAAGGCGAGCAGCAGACCGAGGCCCGGGCCGGGGTTCGACTCGATCATGAAGAGGATGGACTTGCCCTTGTCGGCCGCCTCGGCGATGCCCAGCGGGCCGAACACGCCGTGGTTGATGGCGTTGTTGAGGAAGAGCACCTTGGCGGGTTCGACGAGCACCGAGGTCAGCGGCAGCAGGTCCTTGCCGACCAGCCAGTCGACGCCCGAGCCGGCCTGCTTGGTGAGCCATTCGACCACCGGGCCGATGCCGTAGACACCGCCGATGGCCATCGCCGCGCCGATGATGCCGGCACTGAAGTTGTCGACGAGCATCTCGAAGCCAGGACGGATCTTGTCTTCGACCAGGCCGTCGAACAGCTTGAGGACATAGGCCGTGAGCGGCCCGATGATCATCGCGCCGAGGATCATCGGCACGTCCGCGCCGACGACGAGGCCCATGGTGGCCACCGCGCCCACGACGGCACCGCGCTGGCCGTGGACCAGCCGGCCGCCGGTGTAGCCGATGAGCACCGGTAGCAGGATGCTGATCATCGGGCCGACCAGTTCGGCAAGGGTCGCGTTGGGGGTCCAGCCGGTCGGGATGAACAGCGCGGTGATCAGGCCCCAGGCGATGAACGCGCCGATGTTGGGCATGACCATCGCGGCCAGGTAGCCGCCGAGGCGCTGCACTGTGGCTCTGAGGCCCTGGCCCTTTACCTCTGGTGTGTAGGAGGAGGAGGTCACGGGGGTATCTCCTTCTTGAGGGGCGGTCCAGACGGCCGCAGGGGGAAGAAGCTCGTCGGTCAGGTGTGGATGGTGACGTCGTGGCGGAACAGGTCCGCGGGGCCGGGCATCCGGCTGCCGGGCAGGCTCACCGCGGCGGCGCCCCAGGCGAGGCCTTCAGCCAGGGCGGCGGCACCCTGTGCGCCGGCAGCGAGGAACCCGGCGAGTAGCGCGTCGCCGGCCCCGACGCTGCTACGGGGCCGGGAAACGGGACAGGTGCCGCTGTGGACGCCGTCGGCGTCGACCAGCACAGCGCCGTCAGCGCCGAGGCTGGCCACGACGGTGCCCGCGCCCCACGCCCGCAGGCGCTGCGCGGCATCGACCACATCGTCGAGGTCGGTCAGCGGGGTGCCGACCACGTCGGCCAGTTCCTCGCGGTTGGGCTTGAGCAGGGTCGCCCCGGCCAGGGCCGCCTCGCGCAGGGCGGGACCGCTGGTGTCGACGGCGACCCTGACGCCGGCGGCGCGCAGCTTCCGGCACAACTGGGCGTAGGCGTCGGCGGGCAGGCCGGGCGGGACGCTGCCGCAGAGCACGACCCAGTCGGCACCGCTTGCGCGGGCGAGCACCCGGTCGATCACCCCGTCGAACTCGGCGCGGCACATGGCCGGGCCAGGCTCGTTGATCTTGGTGACCGTGCCGTCGGGCTCGGCCAGGGTGATGTTGGAACGGGTCCTTCCGGAGATCGACACGGCGACGACCTCCACACCCTCGGCCTCGAGGAGGCGGATGAGCTGGTTGCCCTCGTCACCGCCGGAGGGCACCACCGCCACCGACGGCACGCCGTTGGCCAGCAGGGCACGGGACACGTTGACGCCCTTGCCGCCGGGGTCGAGGTGGGCTGCGGCGGCCCGGATGACCTCGCCCCGGGTGAGCGAGTCGACCTCCACGGCCCGGTCGAGGCTGGGGTTGAGGGTGACGGTGACGATCATGCCCGGCCCGCTCTCATGCGCGTGCCACCCGGACGCCCGCGGAGTCCAGATCACCGACGAGGTCGGGGTCGGCACGGCTGTCGGTGATGAGCAGGTCGACGTCGGCCAGCTCGGCGAAGCGGGCCAGGTAGTCGTTGCCGAGCTTGGTGTGGTCGGCGACCACCACCGTGCGGCGGGCCGCCCGGACCATCGCCCTCTTCACCGCCGCCTCGGCCGGGTCCGGGGTGGTCAGCCCGCGCTCGACGGAGATGCCGTTGGTGCCGAGGAAGGCAACGTCGACGTAGAGGTTCGCCAGCGGCGACAGCGCCCAGTCGTCGACGGTCGCGAGGGTCTTCCCGCGGACCCGCCCACCCAACAGCAGGACGTTGAGGTTGGCACAGGTGCCGAGGGTCGTGGCGATGACCGGCGAGTTGACCACGACAGTCAACTCTCGGTCGACCGGCAGCAGCTGGGCCAGCCGGGCGGTGGTGGTGCCGGCGTCGAGGATGATCGCGCCCTCCTCCGGCACCTCGTTCAGGGCGAGCTTGGCGATGCGCTCCTTCTCCTCGATGAGCACCGCGTCCCGCGCCGCCAGCGCGGGCTCGAAGCCGAGCCGCTCGACCGGAATCGCTCCACCGTGGACCCTGCGCAGCACCCCGGCCCGCTCCAGGATGGTGAGATCGCGGCGGATGGTCTCCGACGTGACGTTGAACCCGTCGGCCAGGCCGGCCACCTCGACCCGGCCCACGTCCCGGGCGAGGCGAAGAATCTCCTGCTGCCGCTCTTCGGCGTACATGTTGTTTCACCGCCGTTTCATTTTGCTTCTACTTTGTTTACGCCCGGTTATAGGGCAAGTCAAGAGACGGCCCACAGAAAGCCACATAGAACGCGGTCGGCAAGACGATCGGGTACGAGCCTGGTCAGCTGTTGAACGACTGCGCGCCCAACTCCCAGCGGCGCAGGTCGACCGCCGACTGCTTGGCCCGCATCGCCGCGATGTTCTGCCGGAGGTGGCGCAGGTGCGAAGAGAACGCCTGCGGGTTCGCCCCGCCCCAGCGGCCGAAGACCTCCTCGGCCTCGGCGTTGTACTGGAACGCCTCGGTGCGCCGACCCAACTGCCAGAGGTATCCGCTCAGGTTCGCCAGCACGGCGGCGAGGTCGAGCTCGAAAGCCACCGCGTTGGCCCGGACGAGGTCGCGGAAGATGCCCACCGCCTCCTCGGCAGCCGTCACCGCGGCGTCCATCTGCCCCAGCTCGGCGTGGCGCAGGCTCACCGTGTTCAACGTGAGCGCCAGTTCGGGCCGGTACACCGACGGCTCGTCGTGGCTGAGCCGGCGCCAGATCCGCTCCGCGTCACGGACGGTCGCCAGCGCCTGCGCACCGTGGCCCCGGTGCGCCTCGATCACCGCCAGGTTGGTGAGCGCCCCGGCGAGACCCCTCTCACGTCGGGCCGACCGGGGACCACCGGCGAACCACTCGACCGCCCGTCGGCCCGTCACCTCGGCCTTCTCGTGCTGCTTGACGTGCGACAACCGGAGGGCGAGGTTGTCCAGTGCCTCCGCCAGCGCCCACCGGTACGACTCGGCCTCGTCGCCCGGCCCCTCGGCGAGGGGGGTGAGCAGACCCACGGCCCGCCGCGCACTTGCCAACGCTGAGGAGAAGCGGCTCAGGGCGGCGAGTCGGTGAGCCCGCAGGTGCAGCGCCAGGGCGAGGAGCGCGGCCCTCTCGGACGAGGCGGTGGCGGCAACCGCGGCCTCGCCGGCCGCGACGGCAAGATCTGTCTGCTCCAGCGCGCCCTCGCGGTCGCCGGTATTGGCCAGCCGCCGCCCATACGCGATGTGCAACCGGGCCCGCTCGACCGGGTCCGGGTCCCGGGCCAGGCCCGCCACGGTGAGGCGGGCCACCACCTCGAGCGCCACGTTGTCGAAGTCGACATGACGCCGGGGTGGCAGAAGGGGCTCGATCCGGGCCAGCAGCCCGACCTCGACGTCCGGCAGGTCGACGATCTTCGTGAGCACCGCCCCGCCGGCGGCGGTGGCGAGCGCCGGGTCGTCCCGGAGCGCCGGGAGGAGCACCGTGGTGGCCACGTGCGGCCAGCCGGCCGCGACCTCGACGAGCACCGTGAGCGCGGCGGCCCGGACCCGGGCCGCCTGCGCGGGGGACATGCCGGCACCGCGCAGCAGTGCGCGGACGACCCCGACCGCCCAGGGCCTCGGAGCGTACGACGACCACGCGTGACCGGGAAGCGCCAGCGCCAGGTACGCCTCCCTGAGTCGGTCGGGCTGCAACGGCTCCAGCACCCAGTCGGGCTCCCGGGGTGGGTAGCAGGTCGAGTGGTTGGCCAGGAGTTCCGACACCCTGCCCGGATCGCCGCCCACCCCGGCGCAGTCCAGGACCGCCTGACCCAGGCCGTACGGGACGGGACCGGCCAGCACCGCGGCGAGAACGGCGCGGTCGAGCCGCTCCGGTGCGCTGCTGCCGCCGACGGCCCCGGCCAGCACCTGCTGCCAGTGCCCGACCTCCCGGTCCAGCAGGTATCCGTACATGTCCACCATGGTGGATGGCACCCGAAGAGTCCGATCGTGGCTGACCGCCACCGCGACCAGCGCAGCCAGCTGAAGACTCAGCGCCGCCCCGTAGGCCGGGTCGGTCAGGTCCGGTACGCGCACCGCATCGAGTCGGGCGTGCGGGACGAGCGCGGCGAATCGGGTGGCGGCGGTGCGGAAGAGCTGTTCCCTCGCAACCGGGTCGGGCGCCAACGGGGCCAGCTCGAACTCGTCGACGGCCATCCGCATGGTGACCCGCAGCCAGTACCGCAACGCCTGCCACCAGTACCCCACCGATCGGGCCAGCACCACCACCCGGACCGGGCCCTCGCGGTGCAGTTGCGGGTCGGTGAACAGCGCCCGCAGGTCGCCGGCGGGCCACCAGTCGCCGTAGTCGACGAGCACCAGGAGACCGGCGGGGGAAGGGGTCGCACCGCCTGGCGCGGAACGGTTCGGCTCGCCTGGATCACGGTTGCCCCGTAGTACCTTCCAGCCGGCCGCGCGGGCGGTGTCCGCGAACTGGTCGGCCAGGCGCGTCTTACCCTGGCCACCCGGGGCATGGATCAGCTGCACCGCCTGGTCCGTCTGGGTGCGATTGGGGGTCAACCACGCCTGTAGCCGCCGCTGCTCCTGGTCGCGGCCGAGGAACGGGACCACCCGGTGTCGTGCGTCGAGCAACTCGGCGAGGCGCAGGGTCTCCGCCGGGCGTGGCGCGTCGTCGGCCAGAGCGGACAGTCGATAGCGCGGCAGCCCGAGGGTGACGTCGCCGTCGACGAACCCGGAGATGGCGATGCTGCCCGGGGCCTCCGCCCAGGCGTCGCCGGTGTTGGTGAGGGCGTACCCGCGCGGGGCGGGTACGTCGGAGTGATCGCTCGTCATCGGGGGCGACGAACGATTCCGCTGATCGCCTGTCCACCGTCGCCGGCCGTGGCGTCCCCGGTGCGGTGGACCTCCATCGGCGTGGCGTCGCTGGCCGGGGCGTCGATGCCCGAGTTGGCGTACCCGGTGCCCCGGGCCCGCGTCGTCCCCGTCTCCCGGACGCGGGCTCCGGACCGGGTCGTCGGCAGCGCAGCCCACAGGGCAACCCCGACACCGGCGAGCCCTGCCAACGCGGACACCCCGGTCGCGATCCTGTCGGCCGACTCCCACTCCAGGACGACGAAGGTGGTAGCCAGCACGGAGACCAGCAGGCCCGAGACCAACAGCACCACGTGACGGGTTGGCTTCATGGTGTCATCGTGACGTGCGCGTCAAGTGCTGCGCCAGAGTTGGTCCGCGTTCGTGCCGGCGGCCACTTCGTGCGCCGGACGGGCAGGTCACGGCGGCCCGGATAGCAGACCGCCGTGACACCTGGGTACGGCCTCAGCAGCCGAGCCGCCGGGTGGAGAGGGCGATGTCGTCGATCCAGAGGTCGAACTCGCCCGGCGTGGTGCCGCCCTGGTAGAGCTGCCAGCCGACCTTGACCGTGTTGACCGTCGGAAGGACGAAGGGCACGTCGTTGCCGCCGTGCTCGGTCGTGGAGGCGCTCAGGTCCGGGTTCGCCACCCCGTCGATCCACGTCGTGATGCGGTTGTCCGTCGGGTCGAGCTTCCACTCGACGCACTGCCAGGTGTCCTCCGTGACCGGGGCGGACTCCCGCCAGTTGGTCCAGTCGCCGGTCGGGCCGCCGTCCGCGCCCACACCCCAGAAGATGCCCGGGACGGTGGGCGCGTACTGACCACCGACCGGACGGACGACCTCCGAACTGCCGGTGCCGGTCGCCTCCACCAGGGTGAAGTGCGCCCAGTCGGGGGCGGTCGGGAAGGCGTCGACACGCAGCCGCATCCGGCCGTAGAAACGGTTGCCCGGCGCGGCGAAGTCGTCGACGCGCAGGAAGGCGCGCCCGTTGTCGACAGTGTGGATGTGCAACACCTGGTTGCCGTGGCGGGCCCGCTCGACGGTGAGCGTGCCGTTGCGGGTGTCGACGCCCCAGTCGAGTGTGCTGGCACCGCCGCGCGGCAACCGCTCGAAGTCTTCGCAGAAGAGCAGGCCACGGGTGCACGAACGCGAGGAGGCACCGGACGCGGCGGCCGGAATGCTGCCGGCTGTGGTGCCGAGGATCAGGGCGGCGGTGCACACCGCGAGGAAACGGCGCATGGTCATCCTCCATGAGGTGGGGCCCCTACCGCGTGGGTGGGGCCGTCATACCTCCCCCGGACACCACTACCGCTGCTCGGCTCGCCGTCGATCGCGGCGCGTCGACCCTGGTGAAGAGCGGGCGTCTCGGTGCCGTGGGGATACCGGCTGGAACACGTACGACAGGCACCTGCCCGTCGTCGTGGAGATGGCCCGGCGATGCGGCAGGTCCGCCGACGTGGCGTCACGCCGACACTGCGCTGCTCCCGTGCTGACCGTTTCCAGCACGGTTGCCCCCGTGCTGCGGCGATGTGAGCCATTCCAGCACACCCGCGGCCGTTCCAGCAATATCGACTTGCGTCGCTACCACAGCGCTCGCGGCGTGTGCCAGAGGGCCGGGGCCGCCGGTGGCGGCCCCGGCCCTGGGTCAGCTCCCGCAGATGCCGTATCCGTTGAGGCTCCACGAGCCCCCGAAGCCGTCGGCGTCCTCGTCCGCCCGCAGCCGCACGGTGTTCCCCCCGGTGATGTTGATCGCGGTCAGCAGCACCTGACCGTTGCCGGCGTTGATGTCCGCGCCCGCGCTGTAGAGGCCCTTGCCGGCCGGGCACGCCTTGACCGCGTTGTCCGACGAATTGCTCGCGCTCGTTCCGGTCGACACGACCCGCTCCAGCCCGGCGGGCCCGTTGGCGCAGACCGCGATGGAGGTGGCGCTCCAGCCGGCCGCCGTGGCGCCCTGCACCGCCACCGCCCGCACGGTCACCGACGTCAGGTCGAACGACGGCACCACCTGGTCGAGCAGGACATCGCCCAGACCGCTGTTGATCCGCCCGCCCATGCCGATGACCTTCTTCGTGCCGCAGCTCGCCGTGACGAACTCCGTCCCGACCGCCCCGGTCGCGGCCACGACCTGGTACCCGGCCGGCGCGGTGGCGCACTGGGCGACGGCCTGCAGCCCCCAGTCGCCGGCGAAGTTGACCGGGCCCGCCTCCCGCAGGGTCACGAAGAACCCGCTGCCGTTCGCCAGCGGCTCCAGCCGGTCCAGCCCGACCCGGCCGGCGGCCGACGAGCCGGCGGGGAGGAAGCCGCCGCCCCCGGTGACCACCTTGCCGGCCGGGCAGGACGCGAACGCCGACTTGTCCGCGCTGCTCTCGGCCGCCGACTGGGTGACCGTCTCCAACCCGGCCGGAACCGCCGAGGCCGGTGCCGCCCAGCCCAGGCCGGCCACCACCGCGGCCGCCGACACGACGACGGTCAGCACGCTCCGTCCCTTGGTTACGCGCATGTCACTCTCCTGTCCACAGTGGCCGGCGTCGTGCCGGCCCGCCTCCCCCCGGACCCTCAGGTCTGGCGGCTGAGACGAGCCTGGGCGGGGCCGCTTGTCGTCCGCTATCCGACCGCTTGTCGCCGGCCGTGCCGGCCGCGCCGTCCATAGACTGTGGTCGTCCCATCACGACTGACGAGGAAAACCATGCGGTGGTCAGTCCTCGGCCCCGTCCAGGTGACCGCCGGGGGGCGGGTCCTCCCCATCGACCGCCCTCAGCAACGCGCGGTGCTCGCGCTGCTGCTCCTCAACGCCGACCGGTTGGTGCCCCTCCGGCAGCTCGTGTCGGCGCTCTGGGCCGACGACCCTCCGGCCAGCGCCCGGACCCAGGTTCAGGTCTGCGTCTCCCGGATCCGGGCGGCCCTGCGAGAGGCGGGCGCGGGCGAGCTGCTGACCACCCAGGGCGGCGGCTACCGGCTCACCGTACGCGGGGGTGAGCTGGACCTCGCCGAGTTCACCATGGCGGTCGAGCACGCCCGCGCCGAGGAGGCGGCGGGCCAGCAGGCAGAGGCGGCGCGGCTGCTGCGCGAGGGCCTGGCGCTGTGGCGGGGTCCGGCGCTGGCCGGCGCGGCCGGAGCCTTCGTCGACGCTGCCGCCGCCGGCCTGGACGAGCAGCGGTTGCTCGCGTACGAGCGGCTCGCCGCCGTGGAGCTCGGTCTCGGCCGGTTCGCCGCGACCGTGAATGCCCTGCGCCCTCTGGTGGCCGAGCATCCGTTGCGGGAGCAACTGGTGGCCGGGTACCTGCTCGCCCTGGCCGGCTGCGGCCAGCAGGCCGCCGCGCTGCGGCTCTACGCCGAGACCCGCCGCCACCTCGTCGACGAGTTGGGCGTGGAGCCCGGCCCCGAGTTGAGCGGTGCCCACCTGCGGGTGCTGCGGGGGCAGACACCGGCCGAACCCGCACCGGCGGAGCCCGCGAATCCTCCCCCGGCGCAGCTTCCCGGCGACCCCGCCTGGTTCACCGGCCGCACGGTGGCGCTCCGGCAACTGGACGCGCTGCTGCCCACCGGACCGGCGGGAACCGACCAGCACGACGGCGGCCCCGGTCGAGCGGTGGTCATCTCCGCCATCGCCGGCACCGCCGGAGTCGGCAAGACCACCCTCGCGGTGCACTGGGCCCACCGGGTCGCGCACCGCTACCCGGATGGGCAGCTCTACGTCAACCTGCGCGGGTTCGACCTCGACGGCCGGGCCGTGTCGCCGGGCGTCGCGCTGCGCGGCTTCCTGGAGGCGCTGCACGTGCCGCCGCAACGGGTGCCCGCCGACCTGCCCGGGCAGGCCGCCCTGTTCCGGACCCTGCTCGCCGACCGTCGCGTGCTGGTGCTGGTCGACAACGCCCGCGACGAGGAGCAGGTGCGGCCTCTGCTGCCGGGATCCTCGGCCAGCCTGGTCGTCGTGACCAGCCGCAACCGGCTCACCGGCCTGGTGGTCAACGCCGGGGCCCACCCGGTGACGCTTGACGTGCTTCCGCCGGCCGAGGCCCGGGAGCTGCTGACCGGCCGGCTCGGTCGCCGGCGCGCCGCGCGCGAGACGGCGGCGTTTGACGAGATCGTGCGCCGCTGCGCCGGCCTGCCACTGGCCCTGGCCGTCGTCGCGGCCCGCGCGGTCGGGCAACCCGACATACCGCTTGCGGCGCTCGCCGCCGAGCTGCGCGACACCGACCCGGACCGGCTCAGCGCCTTGGCCACCGGCGACCCCACCACCGACGTCAGGGGGGTCTTCTCCTGGTCGTACCGGGCGTTGGAGCCCGACTCGGCCCGGCTGTTCCGGCTGCTCGGGCTGCACCCGGGCCCCGACGCCGGGCGGGTGGCAGTGGCAAGTCTCGCCGGCCTGCCGCCGGCTCGGGTCGGCCCGCTGCTGGCCGACCTCACCCGGGCGAGCCTGCTCACCGAGCGCGCTCCCGGCCGGTACGCGATGCACGACCTGCTCCGCGCGTACGCCTCGGAGCTGTGTCACGGCACCGACCCCGAGGCCGAGCGGAAGGCCGCCCGACGTCGCCTGTTCGACCACTACCTGCACGCCACGCACGCGGCGGACCACCTGCTCGACCCGTACCGGTTGGCGCGGCCGGCCGCGCTGCCGCCACCCGACCCCGGGGTGACGGTGGGCGACCGCCCGGAGCACGCCTGGGCGAGCGCCTGGTTCGCCGCCGAGCACCACGTCCTGCTGGCATGTGTGGAGCAGGCGGCGGGCACCGGCCTGGACCGGCACGCGTGGACGTTGGCGGCGGCCCTCACCACGTACCTCGATCGCAGCGGGCACTGGCCGGAGCTGGCCGCCGCGCAGCGCAGCGCACTTGCGGCGGCGCGGCGCCGGGGTGACCTGGCCGGTCAGGCCCTGGCGCACCGCGGCCTGGCCATCGCCTGCACCTGGTCGGGCGACCACGAGGCGGCGCACCGGCACTACCGACGTGACCTCGAGCTGTACGGCGAGTTGGGCGACGACACCGGACGGGCGCACACGCACATCGGGGTGAGCTGGGTGCTCGCGCGGCAGGGTCGACTGCGGGCGGCTCTCGACGAGACCCGGGTGGCCCTCGACCTGTACCGGGCCGCCGGCTACCGGGTCGGGCAGGCCAAGGCGCTCAACAACCTGGGCTGGATGCACGCCCGACTCGGCGAGCCGGAGCCGGCGCTGCACTGCTGCCAGGCGGCCCTGCGGCTGCACGAGGAGACCGGCGACCGGCACGGCGCGGCGCTGACCTGGGACAGCCTCGGCTACGTCCGGCACGGCCTGGGCGACCACGACCGGGCTGCGGACTGCTACCGGCGGGCGCTGGCGCTGCACCGGGAACTCGGCGACCGGTACGACGAGGCAGAGGTACTTGACAACCTGGGCGACACTCTGCGGGCCGCCGGTGACCTCGACGCCGCACGGCGGGCGTGGCGAGAGGCGCTGACGATCTTCGACGAGCTGCGCCATCCGGACGCCGACCGCCCACGGGTCAAGCTTGCCGCCCCGGCCGTCCCGTTGGCGCCGGCGGGCGGCGGCGAGGTCTAGGTACGGAGGTACGACCACCGCTCGGGCGTTTGCGGGGCGGTCAGGTTCGGTCGGCGGTGAGAGGTAGCTGTGCGACCGGCACGAGTCGCCGGACACCGCGGCTCGGACTTGGCTGCTCGGTGCCCTTGACTGTCGCGATGTCGGCCGCGAGCGCCTCGATCTGCTGGCGGGTGACACCCGGCATGCAGATCAGGTGGCTGATGCCGCCGTCGGCGTTGGAGAGGCCGTGGCGGCGGGCGATCGCCGCCGGTGGGGTCGTGAAGTAGACCGTGAAGGCGTGGACGTTTCGCCAGGCGGGCCAGCCGACACTTGCCAGTAGGGAGTGGGCGAAGCGGGCCGTCTCCCGGGCACGTTCGGCCCGCTCGCGGTGCCCGTCCTCGCCGAGCAGTCGCAGCGCGTACCACATCTGCACGGCGAGCTGGCCGCAGCGGGAGCCGCTGACGGTGCTGTCGGTCGTGGCGGTGTACGAGATTCGCCGTGCCGCCCGTTGCAGCGAGCGGCGGGTCACCACCAGACCACCGGGGATGGTGGTGCCGTAGAACTTGTGGCACGAGATGGCCACCGAGTCGACCACGCCACCGAGGTCGATGGCCACCGGCCGGTCCGGCAGCAGTGCCAACGGTACGCCGGCGAGCGCGCCGTCGACGTGCAGGTGGGAGTTGCGGATCGCCAGGTCGGACATGGCGCGGCGAACCCGGGCGGGATTGTCCACCGCCTCCGTCACGGTCGTGCCGGCGTTGGCCACGACGATGGCTGGCCGGTCTCTTCGCCGTGCCAACTCGCCCCGTAGATCGTCGTAGTCGATCTCGCCGCTGGCGTCGGTGCGGATGACGACCTCGGGAAGGCCGAGCGTGCTTGCCGTCTTGCGGACCCAGTCGTGGGTGGCCTGGCTGTAGTAGAGCACGGGGTTCGCACCCGCGAACCTGTCGCGGGCGAGCAGGACGGCCGCCTGGTTCGCCTCGGTGCCGCCGCTGGTCAGGTATCCCCACCGATCGTCGGCGGGGGCGCCGAAGAGGTTCGCGTGCCAGTCGATGACTTCCCGCTCGTAGGCCTTCGTGTGGCCGGTGTCGGGGTCGGTGTCCGGGTCGCCGACGTTGTTGATCAGCATGCCGAACAGTGGCGTGACCGGCCCGTAGTCGATGTCCAGTGCGGCCGGGAAACCGATCGACCTGTGCGCCGCCAGGGTGGCGCGCAGCTGCTCGATCTGAGCGGCGAGTGACAGGTCGTCGTGAACGCTCGTGGGAGAGGTCATCGTGGACGGTCCACTGTGGCGTCCTCGGCATCACACACCAGCAGGCGGTATCGCCGATGGCAGGGGATGGTCACGGGCACTCCGTCGATAGGCAACTAAGCGAAGAGTGGACCATGACCGCGACGCCCAGGCAACCGCCCTCCGCATCGAATCGAGCCGACTCGTGGTGCGCAGTTGATCGCAGTGTGTGTTCGATGAGAGGCTATGGCGACGTCTTCGGGGAGGACACACTGTGGCGTACGACAGGCCAGCGACCCACCTGGGTCCTCGCGAGAGGGCCCCTGAGGACTGGAGAGCGGCGGCGAGCAGTCAAAGAGCAGCGCCGACGCCCTGGGACCAGCAGCCGGGCAGCCACACCTCGCCACCCCAACCCCCACCGGCGCCGGACGGACGGCATGGTTGGGTCGCACCCACGGCCGCGGTGCCTGCGCCGGCATTCGAGCAGTACCCGCCGGCCTCCTGGCACTCGGCGCCCGCCGCACAGCCACCGCCCCAACCCGATCCACCGCCGGCTGTGCACGAGTCGCCGCCCGCGCCGCCGATCAGCGATCCGGAGACGCGGCGGATCTGGGCCTCGTTGCGATCCTCCGCGCTGAGTCGGGTCGGCCTGATGAACACGATGCACGGCCGCCACGCGTGGACGCAGCGTCGGCGCAACCCGTTGTGCCCCTACGGCTTCGCGTTCCTCTACGCGGTGCCGATCGTCGGCTCGACGCTGGAGCGGCCGGTCTTCGAGGTGGGAGCGGCGACGCGTCTGGACAAGGCCGGCGAGGATGTGTCGCACCTGCCCAAGATGCTCTACGACCTCGCCGAGACAGCACGGTACTACCTCGACAACGGAGGGCTGGATCCTCGCCAGCCACCGCAGATGTGCAACCGCGTCGACGAGCGGGTCAACGCGGACTCGACGTTCATCGGCATCGCGGTCAGCTCGCTCGATGGTCCGCTTGGCACCTGGGAGCAGACGATGCGCCGGGTGGAGGGCGAGGACCGGATTCCAGGCCGGTTCTACATCCAGTTGATGGATCCCGAAGAGACGCGGATTGTCGTCGACCGGCCGGCCGACCCGTGGGACAAGCCGCTGATCCAGTCCACGACGCCGACGTACGAGGCGTGGCGATCGTTGCAGAGCCACCCGTCGGACACGCCGATCTGGACCGGGATCGCCCAGTTGGCGACGCTGGTCCACCACGGCGCGCAGCGGCTCGGGCAGGCCCGGGGCGCGAAGGCGTAGGCGCTACGACAGCAAGCAGGCGGAGCCGCTGATCGGCTCCGCCTGTCTGCTGTGCTGGGTGGCCACTCAGAGCGTGAGGTGGCCCAGATCCTCGTCGACCTGCCGGGTGGGGTTCGTCTCGCGCTCCCCGACGCCGGCGAGCAGGTCCGGGTGGCGGGTCCGCAGGCTGATGGCCCACAGCACCCCGATGAGGACGAAGGCGCCGACCGTACCGGGTACCAGCCATGCGCGATGGGATCCCGGCGGAGTGCCGAGCGCGGCGCTGATGTTGATCAGGGTGAGCAGGAGGATCACCGCGATGGCGACACCGCCGAGCGTGGGTGCGATCGCCCGCGCCCACAGCGACTCACTGCGTCCACCGCCCCGAGCGAAGAAGCGGACGGTGGCGAGTGAGCTCACCGCCATCAACAGCATCAGACTGACCGCGGCGATGTTGGAGAGCCAGGTGAACATGGTCAGCGCTTCAGCGCCGCTCACCACGAAGAGCAGAATGACGACCAGAGCGGTGACCGACTGGGCGATCGATCCACCCTGGGGCGCGCCGGACCCGCCCTCACGGATCGTCGCGAGGCGAGCGGGCAGCAGCCGGTCCTTGCCCAGAGCGAACAGGTACCTCGCCACGCTGTTGTGGAAACTGATCATCGCCGCGAGGACGCTGCTGACCAGCAACAGGCCACCCAGAGCCATCAGCAGCACTCCGGCGCTGCCAGCGCGGGAGCCGGAGAAGACCTCGAACGGAAGCGGTGCCGCCGGGTCGCGGGCCAAGTCGACGACCCGGTCGGCACCCACCGTGGCCACCATCGCCCAGGCGCACAGGGCGTAGAGCAGGCCCAGGCCGACGATCACGTAGATGATGCTGCGCGAGACCGCCCGCGGAGAGCGCGCCTCGGCACCGTAGGCGGCGATGGTCTCGGTGCCGAAGAACGCGGCGAAGCCGAGGGGAAGCACCGCGAGCCCGGCCACCACCCCGGTGCTGAACAACTGCGTCGGGTTCAGCGCCTCGAACGTCAGGTTGTCACCGGCCGGGTGAGCCAGGCCCACCAGCACGAAGACGATCAGCAGCGCGACCTCGACGACCAGGATGGTCCCGAACATGGCGGTGCTGATGCCCGTACGCTGCAGGCCGAATGCCGCCACGATGGCCCACGCGACAAGAGCCCCGATCCACCACGGCCCACCGACCAGGCCGCTGACCACCGAACCGAGCAGACCGTAGAGCGAGATCTGGATGGTGTTGTAGGCCAGTAGCACGACCGGCGCGCCCGCGACACCGACGAGCCGGGACAACCCGGCGGCGAGGGCGGTGTAGAAGATCCCGCTGGGCTGCACGTACCTCGCGATGGCGATGTATCCCGGTGCCCAGAGGAGCATCACCGTGGCCAGGAGCAGGAAACTGGCGGCTACTGCGGTATTGCCGGTGGTCGCATAGGTGGCGACGATACCGCCGACGAGAACGGCCATTGGGGACGATGCTGTCGCCCCGAATGTCACAAGCGAACTCGTCCGCAGTGTCTTGCGTGCCAGCCCTCGTTCGGCGGACACCGTCAGGGGGGTCACAGGAGATGTGACCATAGCTGAGCCTCCCCATGCCTAAGGCAGATCGATCGGGTGACGGGACTCGATGACCTTACAGGGTGATTGCACCGTCACCCGACCAATGTGAAGCGTGAATTCAGCGCTCCCACGAAGCGGTACGTGACTGCTTCCGGCCGACGATGATCGGTACGTACGCGTCGTCAGGTCCAGGGCAGGCCGACGTAGTTCTCGGCGAGGCTCGTCGCCGCCGCCGGTGAGCCGACCAGATACTTCAACTGCGAGAGCTGCAGGTTCTGCTCGAACGCGTCGTGCTCGGGGAAACGGTGCAGCATCGAGGTCATCCACCAGGAAAATTGCTGCACCCTCCACACTCGGCGGAGACAGGTCGCCGAGTAGGCGTCGAGCGACGCCTCGCTCCCGGTCCGGTAGTGCTCGGCGAGCGCGCCGGCCAGCACGTGTACGTCGTGGACCGCGAGGTTGAGGCCCTTGGCGCCGGTGGGCGGCACGATGTGGGCGGCATCCCCGGCGAGGAACAACCGACCGAATCGCATCGGCTCACAGACGAAACTGCGCATCGGCGTGATGCCCTTCTCCAGGACCGGTCCCTCATTGAGCGACCACCCGCCGTGTGCCAGCCTGGTACCGAGTTCGTCCCAGATACGGTGATCCGGCCAATTGGCGAGGTCCTCGTCCGGGTCGACCTGGAGATAGAGGCGACTGATTGTCGGTGAGCGGAGGCTGTGCAGCGCGAAGCCCCGGTCGTGGTATGCGTAGATCAATTCGTCGGAGGAGGGCGGGACCTCGGCGAGAATGCCGAGCCAGGCGAACGGGTAGTCACGTTCCAGGAGTTGACGGCTCGACGCGGGCAGCACGCCACGGGACACGCCGTGGAAGCCGTCGCAGCCGGCGACGAAGTCGCAGTCCAGCTCGGTCTGCTGACCCTCGACGGTGAACCGGATCCGCGGGGTCGCCGTCCCGACGTCGTCGACCGCCACGTCGTCCGCCTCGAAGAAGACCTGGCCGCCGGTGGCCAACCGCGCCTCGGTCAGATCCCGGACCACGTGCTGCTGGCCGTAGATGGTGATGGCCCGACCTCCGGTCAGGTCACTCATCGCGATCCGGTGTGTCTCCCCTTCGAACAGCAGCTCGATGCCACGGTGCACCAGCCCCTCCCGGTCCAGCCGGTCGGCGAGGCCGATCTCCCGGAGCAGGTCGACGGTGCCCTGCTCCAGGACACCTGCGCGCACCCGCTTCTCCACGTGGTCCCGACTACGGCGTTCGACGACGACCGAGTCGATGCCGTCGAGGTACAGCAGGTGGGACAGCAGTAGCCCGGCGGGGCCCGCGCCCACGATCGCGACCTGGGTACGCACATCCACTCCTCGTCTCGGTTCTTCAGTTACCCGCGTTTCGGCTGCTCCGCGGCGGCTTCCTCCCGCAGCACCCCGGCGGCGACGGCAAAGGCGGCGTTGGCGGCCGGCACCCCGCAGTAGATCGCGCACTGCAGGAGCACTTCGCTGATCTCGGCCGGGGTGAGGCCGTTGCGGAGCGCCGCCCGGACGTGCATCGCCAGCTCCGCCAGGTGCCCCTGGGCCACCAGGGCGGTAAGCGTGATGCAGCTGCGCATGCGGTGGTCCAACCCCGGACGGGTCCAGACCTCGCCCCAGGCGTACCGCGTGATCAGGTCCTGGAAGTCGGCGGTGAACGCGTCGGTGTCGGCCACCGCCCGGTCCACGTGCGCGTCACCGAGGACCGCCCGTCGCACAGCCATCCCCCGCGTGTGCTGCTCGCTCATCATGCTCCCAGACAGTGTTCGCGCAGGAGTGCGGTCACCGCCGCCGGCCGTTGCACGTTGGCGAGGTGCGCCGCCCGCCCCAGGATCTCCAGTCGGGCCCCGGCCACCGCCTCGCTGACGACCCTGGCGTGCACTGGTGGCGTCGCCGGGTCGTCCGCCCCGGCGACCACCAGCGTCGGCGCGGTGATCGCCGGCAGGACCGGGCGTAGGTCCATGGCCGCTATCGCCTCGCAACAGGCCGCATAGCCCTCCCCCGGCGTGGACGTCAGATCCGCGACGAGCGGCGCGATCACGTCGGCGCGGCGACTGCGGACGAAGTCGGCGGTGAACCAGCGGTCCACCAACGTCTCGGCCAGGCTCCCCGGGCCGTGCGCGCGGACGTGGGTGGCGCGGGCGAGCCACACCTCGGGCGGTGGCAGGTACGCGGCGGTGCAGAGCAGCGCCAACCGGTCCACCCGCTCGGGTCGATGGGCGGCCAGCCACATCCCCACCATGCCGCCGAGGGACAGGCCGCCGTAGTGGACGCGGTCGAGCCCGAGGTGGTCGAGGAGGCCGACCAGATCGTGGCCGAGGTCGGCGATGTCGTACGGGCCCGCCGGGGCCGGTGAGCGGCCGTGGCCTCGGTGGTCGTACACGACGACACGCATCCACCGGGACAACGCGGTCACCTGCGGTCGCCACATGGCGCGGGTCGTGCCGAGCGAGCTGCCCAGCACGAGCACCGGGGCGTCCGGCGGCCCGGTCACCTCATGGGCGAGCAGCACGGTGCTCCTTGAGTATGCGGTCGACGAGCAGGCCCGCCGCCTCCGGCAGGACCGGCCGTCCGGCGGTGGCGGTCATCCGCTCCGCGTCCACGCTCAGCGAGCCCAGCGCGGCACGGGCGTGCCCGGCAGCGGCGGCGGTCAGCCGCAGCAGCGTGGTGAGTGTCGGCCACTCGGCCTGCCAACGGCCGGCCGAACGCTGCAGCTCGGACGTTTGACTTGCCAGGACCGTGGCAACCAGGCCGGGTACCTGGTGGGTGCAGGCGATGACCAGGGCGGACCGGGCCGGGTTCCGCTTGTGGGGCATGGCCGACGACACGCCGGCCGCTCCCTCGGCCACTTCGGCGACCTCGTCCTGAGACAGCAGGACGATCGCCGTCGCGATGGTCGCGAGCGCACCGCTGACGGCGGCGAGCGCCGCGCCCAGGTCGGCGAGAGGACCCCGGCGGGTGTGCCACGGCAGGGCGGGAACGGGCAGCCCGAGACGTTCCCCGAGCGCCTCGGCCAACTGCGGTCCCGCCGCACCGAGTGTGTCGTGGACGCCGACCGGTCCGCCGTACTGCAGGGGCAGTCGTCCACGGGCGCGGACGAGTCCCGCGGCCGCCTCGTCCACCCCGGCCAGCCATCCCGCGCAGACCACTCCGAAGCTTGTCGGTACCGCCTGCCGTAGGAGCGTGCGCCCGATCTGGGGGGTGTCCCGGTGCCGGTCGGCGAGGTCGGCCAACAGGTCACCGACCGCCCGCAGGTCGCCGAGGATCAGATCCGCGCAGCGCCGGGCGATGAGCACCAGGGCGGTGTCCATGACGTCCTGGCTGGTCGCGCCGAGATGGACGAAGCGGGCCGTCGCCTGGGGCACCCGCGCCCGCAGATCCAGCAGCAACGGCACGACCGGGCTGGCCGAGGCGACGGCGCGGGCGCTCAGCTCCGCGGCGTCGAACAACTCCGGTACACAGGCGGACTCGATCCTCGCGGCGTCGTCTGCCGGGATGAGCCCGACGGTCGCCCCGGCCCGCGCCAGCGCCGCCTCCACCCGCAGCATCTCCCGCAACCAGGCATCGGCGTCGGTGGCCGCAAGGACCGCCGGTGTGGAGAACATCGCGTCAAACATCGAAGAAGACGGTCTCGGAACCGCCGCGCAGCCGGATGTCGAACAGGTATCCGTCGGGCGTGGCGACGGCGACCAACGTCCTCCGTCGATCCGGGTCGGGCAGGGTGGCGAGCACCGGGTCGGTGGAGTTGGCCGCTTCGTCGGGGAAGTACAGCCGGGTGACGAGGCGGTCGAGCAGCCCACGACCGAAGATGGAGACGTTGATGTGTGGTGCCTCGGTCGAGCCGTCCGGAGTGGGCAGGGCTCCGGGCTTGACGGTGCGGATCCGGTAGATACCATCCGCGTCGGTCGGGCAGCGGCCGAAGCCTCGGAAACCACCGACCGGGCCCCGTGGGTCGTCGGGGTGGGGAAACCGGCCGTCCGGGTCCGCCTGCCAGGTCTCGATCAACGCGTCGGTGACCGGCTCGCCGGCGCCGTCGGTGACCCTGCCGCTGATCAGGATCGCGCCCGGCGTGTCCGGCGGCACCACGTCGGGCCCGTCCGGCCAGGGCAGCCCGATGTGCAGGAAGGGACCCACGGTCTGGGACGGAGTCAGCTCACTCCTCATGCGGCTCCTCCATCGGTGTCGCCGCGCTGCCGCGCAGCACGATGTCGAACTCGTAACCCAGGGCGAAGTGCGGGACTGTGGCGTCGAGGTCGAAGCGCGCGACCAACCGTTGGCGGGCCCTCTCGTCCGGGATCGAGTTGAGGACGGGGTCGTACGGGAAGAGCGGATCGTCGGCGAAGTACATCTGGGTGACCAGCCGCTGGGTGAATGCCCGGCCGAAGAGCGAGAAGTGGATGTGCGCCGGCCGCCAGGCGTTGTCGTGGTTGCCCCAGGGATAGGCGCCCGGACGGATCGTCACGAACCGGTACCTGCCCGCCTCGTCGGTGAGCACGCGACCCACGCCGGTGAAGTGGGGGTCCAGCGGGGCCGGCCAGGTGTCCAGGGCGTGTCGGTAGCGGCCGGCGGCGTTGGCCTGCCAGATCTCGACGAGGGTGTGCGGGATCGGTCGGCCGTCACCGTCGAGGACACGGCCGTGCACGATGATCCGTTGGCCCTGCGGCTCGCCGCCTGGCGCGGCGGTCAGGTCGGCGTCGGTGTCACTCACCCGGCCCGGACCGAGCAGTGGGCCGGTCACCTCCGTCAGGTTCTGGGGCAGGAGCACCAACTGTCGGCTCGGCGCGCGGAGCAGCGTGCTGCGGTACTCCGGGCTGTGCAGGGGCGGGTGCAACCCCTCGGTCCGCTGATACGAGGGCAGCCGCAGGCGCATGAACCCTCCTAGAGGGAATCAGGCTCATCGTGGCTCATGCGCACGATCGTTCTCACAGGGAACGTACGGGTCCCCGCTAGTTTGGTCAACGATCACGTCGACGTCTCGACGACCCGCCAGGTCGGCGGTCACGCGGGACCACAAGGGACGTTTGACGGGTACCGGGCCCACCCGTACTGTCGCCGTAGCGCACAGATGTTCACCTAGCGCACAGAGGAGTGCCGATGGGGGAAGTCGCAAGCCTGCGCGCTGCCATCGCCGCCCTGGTGCACGACGGCGACACGGTGGCGCTGGAAGGGTTCACCCATCTCATCCCGGTCGCGGCCGGTCAGGAGATCATTCGCCAGCGGCGTCGGAACCTCACCCTGGTCCGGATGACGCCGGACATCGTCTACGACCAGATGATCGGCGCCGGGTGCGCCCGGAAACTGGTGTTCTCGTGGGCCGGGAACCCTGGAGTCGGTTCACTGCCGCGGTTTCGCGACGCCGTCCAGAACGCCTGGCCCGTGCCGCTCGAGATCGAGGAGCACAGCCACGCCGGCATGGCGAACCGGTACGTTGCCGGCGCCTCGGGGCTCCCGTTCGCGGTGCTGCGGGGTTACGCCGGCACCGATCTGACCGGGCTGACCGACACCATCAAGCCGATCACGTGCCCCTTCACCGGGGAGACGCTGACCGCCGTGCCGGCATTGAACCCGGACGTCGGCATCGTCCACGCCCAGCGCGCGGACCGCGCGGGCAACGTCCAGTTCTGGGGCATCACCGGCGTGCACAAGGAGGTTGTCCTCGCCTCCAGGCGCTCCCTCGTCACCGTCGAGAAGATCGTGGACCGGTTGCAGGAGCGCCCGGGGGCGGTGGTGCTGCCGCACTGGACGGTCACGATGGTGGCCGAGGTCCCGGGCGGCGCGCACCCGTCGTACGCACACGGCCACAGCGACCGGGACAACGACTTCTACGTGACGTGGGATTCGATCAGCCGCAGCCGTACGACGTTCCAGCGGTGGTTGGACGAGGTCGTGTTCGCGGCGACCGCAGCGGACGGAGGCGCCACACCGTGACCGTGGACGGGAGCGCTCAGGCCGCGCCGACCTGGACCGACGAGGAGATGATGATCATCGCTGCGGCGCGAGCGCTGCGCGACGGCACACGGTGCTTCGTCGGCATCGGCCGACCGAGCGTCGCGGCCAACCTGGCACGCGGCACCCACGCCCCCAACCTGGTCCTCGTGTACGAGTCCGGCACCATCGGCGCCAAACCCACGCACCTACCGCTGTCCATCGGGGACGGCATTCTCGCGGAGACAGCCGACGCGGTGGTCTCCGTTCCGGAGCTGTTCAACTACTGGCTCCAACCCGGGCGGATCGACGTCGGGTTCCTCGGAGCCGCGCAGATCGACCGCTACGGCAACATCAACACCACGGTCATCGGCGCGGACTACCGCAACCCCACCGTACGACTGCCCGGAGCTGGTGGCGCGCCCGAGATCGCCGCGTCGTGCCGCGAGGTGTTCGTGATCGCCCGGCACGACCCGCGCACCTTCGTCGACCGCGTCGACTTCGTCACCTCGGTGGGATATGGCCGCGGTCCAGGCGACCGTGCACGGCTCAACCTCAGGGGTCGCGGGCCGGCTCGCGTGATCACCAACCTCGGCGTCCTGGAGCCCGACCCGACCAGCTGCGAGCTGACTCTGACCCAGGTCCACGAGGGCGTGGACATCGACCGGGTGTGTGCCGCAACCGGTTGGCCGCTGCGGGTGGCCACCGCGCCCACGACCAGCACGGCACCCACGCCCACCGAACTGGCGGCGCTGCGGACACTGCAGGCCACGATCGGGGCGGGCACCGGCTAGCGCGACCGGACGGCCCGTTTCGCCGGCGCGCGCCGCCCGGCCGGGCAGGTCTCGGGCGTGACTAGGCTGATCCAGGCGGTAAGACACCATGGAGGACCACGATGGCCGACCCGGCACGCGAGCCACACTTCGTGCAGTCCCTGGAACGTGGGCTGGCGGTCATCCGGGTCTTCGACGCCGCTCATCCCGAGTTGACCCTCAGCGAGGTGGCCCGCGCCTGCGACATCACCCGAGCCGCGGCCCGACGCTTCCTGCTGACGCTCGTCGACCTTGGCTACGTGCAGAGCGACGGCCGGATGTTCCGGTTGGGCCCGCGCATCCTGGAGTTGGGCTACGCGTACCTCTCCAGCATCGGCCTGCCGGACATCGCCCAGCCCCACCTGGAACGGCTGGTCCACGAGGTGCACGAATCGTCCTCGGTCTGCGTGCTCGACGGTGACGACATCGTGTACGTCGCCCGCGTACCCACCAGCCGGATCATGACCGTGTCGATAACCGTCGGCACCCGCTTCCCGGCCTACCTGACATCGGTCGGCCGGGTCCTCCTGGCTCACCTGCCCGAGCAGGAGGTCGAGCTGTACCTGAAGCGGGTGCCGCTCACGCGACCCACCGCACGCACCATCGCGTCCAGCGCGGTGCTCCGGACCGAGCTGCACCGGATACGCGACCAGGGCTACGCGATCGTCGACCAGGAGTTGGAGGAGGGGTTGCGGTCGGTCGCGGCCCCCATCCGGGACGGCAACGGCGGGGTCGTCGCCGCGGTCAACATCCCGGTCCACGCCAGCCGTAACTCCATCGACTCCATCCGGCGCGATCTGGTGCCGGCACTCGTGGCCGCAGCCTCCCGCATCGAGGCGGACCTTCGCCTCGTACCCGGTCAGGCGACGCGGGCCCGCGTATGACCCGTCGCGCGTGTCACCCCTGGCGGAAGGCGGCGAGGATCAGACTCGCGTAGCGACGCCACACGGCCGGGTCGCGTTCGTCGAGCACGATGAGCTGGCGGACCACGCCGCACAGCACGACGCGGACGTCGATGGCTCCGACGTCCGGGCGGAGCATCCCGGACACTGTCGCCGCCTCGAGCAGCCGACCGATCAGGTCGACGAGGTCCGCGGCGGGCAGCAGCCGACCTTCGAAGAACACCGCCGCGAGGCCGCGGTCGCGGGCGAGATGGTCGAGCAGGTCCGGCACGTAGTCGAGCAACGCGCGGTAGGCGTCGTCGGCGGCAAGGGCGGCAAGCGTACGCACCCGCAGCGACCGGAAGCTCTCCTGTGCGACCGCCAGCACCAGCTCGTCCTTGGTCGGGTAGCTGCGGTAGACGGTGGCCCGTCCGACCCCGGCGCGCGCCGCCACCTCAGGCACGGTGACGTCCAGGCCGCGCTCGGCGAACAGTTCACGGGCCGCCGCGACCACCCGCTCGTGGTTGCGCAGGGCGTCCGCGCGCCGGGGCACGCTCACCGTCGGTAGGCGTCGGCAAGCGGCAGCCCCGGCTCCTGGTCGACGTCGAAGCCGCTCTCGTGCACCCGCTGGAACCGACCGTCCTCGGCAAGCGTGGCGAAGTAGTACATCTCCCGGTTAACGACGGTTCCGTCGGTCATGGTCATCGTGTAGCGGTGCCGCTCGGCGTAGGTGAGACCGTCGTACAGCTCGTCGAGCACGGTCACCGTGCCCTCGACGACCTTGCTGCGGATGCCGGCGACCATCTCCGCGAACGCGGCGCGGTCACGGGTCCGACCGTCGCCGGTGTGGATCAGGTCAGGGGCGTAGTACTTGTCCAGCGCCTCCTCCAGGCCAAGGCGGGGCTCGAAGGCCACGTCGCGGATGGCGTCGCTGATGCGTACGGGTGTCATGGGCTTCCTCTCGGCTATCCGAACCCCCGAGTCCGGATAGCGTCGACGGTACCGGACTCGGAAGTCCGCTACCAGTGACGCCCACGACATGGCCGGCGAAGCGAGGACGAGGCGGTGTCAGTGACCCCGGTCCTGGCGGAGGAAGCCCGACAGCAGTTGCCGGAACTCGTGCGGGTGCTCGACCGCCGGCACGTGCCCGCATCGGGCGAGCACGTGCAGACGGACGTCGGCGAGGTGTTCGAGCAGGGGCGCGGTTGCCGTCCCGAGCGGGGTGACGCGGTCCTCATTGCCGTGCACGAGCAGCACGGGCGCGCGGATCGCCGCCAGTTGCTGCGCCGAGAGGGTCAGATCGTCGACCCATCGTGCCCTGGGTGGAGGGAACAGCGACGCGAACGCTGTCGCTCCGGCTCGCATCGCGGTCGCGCGGGCGTCGACGGCCGCCTCGGTCACGAGCGCCTGGTCGAGGACGAGGCGACTCAGCATGTCTCGTGCCCCGAGCGCCCCGGCGGGGGCTGCCCAGAGCGCGTCGAGATCGGCGGACAGCGGCGCCCCGGGGGCGCCCATCGTCGCGACGGCCACGACACGGGTGACCCGCTCGGGGCGCGCGGCCGCCAGTGCCAGCGCCACGGCACCACCCATGGAGTGACCCACCACGGCGTAGTTCTCGACACCGAGCGCGTCCATCAGACCCGCGGCCTGCCGCGTCCACAGTCGAAGCCCGCCGCGGGAGCCCGCCGGGACGGGTGTTCGGCCGAACCCGGCCTGGTCAGGAGCCACCACGTGCCAGGACGCGCCCAGCGCCTGCGCCGTCGCCGCCCAGGCTCCGGACCCGGTCGTGCCGGGTCCGGAGCCGTGCAGCATCAGTACCGCGGGCCCGTCACCGCTCTCCAGGGCATGGACGGGACAGCCGTCGACGGTGACGGTCCGAAGCGCTGTCACCGGGGCAGGCCGGACGTGCTCATGCCGATGCGGGGTCGACGGACTTCGAGAAGACCTCCATCATCGCCTTGCCGAACTGCGGCATGTCGGGCCATCCCCGGCAGGAGACGAGGTTGCCGTCCACCACGTCGGGAGCGTCGATGACCGTCGCGCCCGCGTTCTCCATGTCGCCGGTGATGGGCGGGAAGCACGCCGTCTTGCGACCCTTCAGGAGCCCGTACACCGCCGGCACCTGCGCGCCGTGGCACACCAGCGCGATGGGGAGGTTGCGCGCGAAGAAGTGCTCGGTGATGCGCCTGACCTCGGCGTCGACCCGGATCCACTCGGGAGCACGTCCGCCGGGGATGATGAGGGCGTCGTAGCGCTCGACGTCGACCTCGGCCCACGGCACGTCGACCGGCAGCTTCCGGCCGTTCTTCTCCACGTAGGCGTCGGAGTTGGGGTCGAACTCGTGGATGACCAGTTGCACGTCACGCATCGTCCGTGACGAGACGTCGACGTCCCAGCCGCCCTCCTGCACGCGGTAGTAGGGATACATGGTGTCGAGTTCCTCGGCGGCGTCGCCGGTCAGGAGCAGCGCTCTGGGCACCTGCTTCTCCTCGCATGTGGGGGCTGGGGTGGTGGATCCAATCCGATCCGATTCGGTGGCGATAGCATTACTCGACCCAGCCCGCCCGTCAAGCCTCTACCGCCATTGCGTCCGCGCCCTCGACCTCGTCGAACAATCGACGGAAACGCTCGCCGGAGCGCAGGATGTGTCGACGCATCGCGTAGGCGGCGGCATCCGGGTCGCGCGCGGCGATCGCGGCCACCACGTCCTCGTGCTCGGCCATGGCCAGGTGGGTGACCTGGGTGTCGTGGTGAAGCCGGAAGAGGTGCACGTGGCTGTGCAGGCGAGCGAGCACCTCACGGATGACCTGGTTCTCCGCGCTCAGGGCGACGAGGTCGTGGAAGGCGGCGTCGCGGAGCCCGAAGGCGCCATAGGCCGTGGGCCCGTCGCCCCCCTCCAACTCCGCCATCTCCTCGAGCATTCGCCGCAGACCGGCCACCTGATCAGCGGACGCGCGTTCGGCGGACCTGCGCGCCGCCGCCGGCTCGAGGAGCAGGCGGACCTCGAGCATGTCCTCGAACCGGTGGCGGGTGATCTGCGGAGGAATGCGGTAGCCGGCATGCGGCACACGCACGACCAGACCCTCGGCCTCCATCCGGTTGAGAGCGTCCCGGATCGGCGTCTGCGAGACCCCCAACTCCCGCGCCAGGACGTCGATCGTGACGCGGGAGCCAGGCTCGATCCGTAGCGACATCAGCTGTCCGAGCAGCGTGTCGTACACCTCGTCGGCAAGTCGGCCGCCGGCCCTTCCCGGCGACGTTCCGCCCGTCACGGCCCTCCGGCCCCGCGAGGTCATCGCTTCGTCGTCCATTGTGACGTGAGGTCCTCTCTTACGCCTTCGGGAACCTGTTGACATCAGTCACCACACTGCGACATGCTGACGCCCCCACACGATCGTATAGGAAAAGTGACGGCCGACCGCCATCCTGCACCGCCGCGGAACCGCCGCCATCGCTCTACTCCGATCACCTGGAGCGTCCGTGAGCAAGCTCGACGGTACGAAGACCCGGTACACCGCGGCGCACTCGTGACGCCGGTCCGGGGGTCGGCCCCCCGCGACAGCCCGGCGACACGCCTGAACACCCAGCAACTGCTCGGCGAAGCACATAGCGAGGCTTAGAAGTTCCTACCCAGAAAGCAGGCGAGAATATGCGGTATCCCCAGCGAACAGGGCGATTGTCCGGTCCCGGACGAAGGGTGCAGCTGGCGGCGGCGGCCATGCTGTTGCTGGCCACGACCGTGACGGCTTGCGGCGACAGCAAGGACGACGGCGGGAAGGCCAGCGCCCCCAAGGCACCAGCCACCATCCCGGAACTCACCAAGGACCCGCTGACCCTCAGCTTCATCTGGTTCGACTGGCCTCCCGCCAAGGCGCTGGAAGCCTTCGCGAACGCGGAGTACAAGAAAGAGCGGCCGAACGCGACCATCAAGGTCAACACCGTGCCGAACGCGAACTGGCACGACGCGATGTTCACCCAGTTCGCCGCGCGCAAGACCGACTTCGACATCGCGATCCTGGACTCGCAGCACATCGGCGAGGCCGTGACGAACGGCAACATCCTCGACCTCACCGACTTCGTCAAGAGCAACATCGAGGTCGCCGCCTACGACCCGTACCTCCTGGCGGCCTACGGCCAGTTCCCCCAGGCGGAGACCGGCAAGCGCGACGAGAACGCCAGCCTGTACGGCCTGCCGCTGCTCGGCGACACCTGGACGATGATCTACCGTAAGGACCTGATCGGCGACAAGCCACCGCAGACCTGGGACGAAATGATCTCAGCCGCCGCGAAGTGCCAGGCGGACAACCCCGGCGTCAGCGGGCTGGCTTTCCACCAGGCCAACGGCTCCGACGCCGCGGCCGTCACCTACAACACGGTCAACGGCGTCTACGGCGGCAACCTCTGGGACGCCAAGGCGCGCAAGATCAACGGCGTCCTCAACGACGCTGCGGGCCAGGAGGCGATGGACGTCCTGGTCAACAAGATGAAGCCGCTGACCGCCAAGGGCTCCGGCAACTGGTTCATCGACGAGGTGAACGCCGCGGTCGCCCAGGGCAAGGCGTGCATCGCGTTCAACTGGATCGCCGCGAGTGGCGGTCTGCTCGATCCGAAGCAATCGACGCTCGGCACCACACGCGAGCAGATTCTCGACAAGCTGGGCTTCGCCACCCTGCCGAGCCAGAAGACGAACCTGGTGCCTCTCGGCGGTATGGGGATGCACGTGTCGGCCTACTCCTCCAGCGCGAACCAGGCGGAGGCCCTGAACTTCATGAAGTGGTTCGAGCAGGCTGACGTCCAGAAGAAGTGGGCCGCGGCCGGTGGCGTGCCGTCGCGTACGGACGCGATCCAGTCACCCGAGTTCCTCAACGCCGGGCCGTTCAACAAGGTGTACGCCGACTCGGTCCCGCGGATGCGGGACATGTGGAACGTGCCCGAGTACGCGCGGCTCGTCGACATCGAGAACACCAACGTCAACGCGGCTCTCAACGGCGCGAAGAAGCCGAAGGACGCGCTCGACGACATCGCCAAGGAGCAGCAGGCCGTGCTCGACTCGATCAGCCGCAAGGGCGGCGGCGGGCTGTGAAAGACCCCGTACCTCTGAAGACCGATCAGCTCGGGCGGGTGGCGTCTGTGACGTCGCCCGCACCGGGTCGGTCCTTCCGGCTGAGCGACCGCTGGCTCGCCGTGGCCTTCATCTCCCCCGCGCTGCTGCTGTTGCTCGCCATGTCGGTGTTCCCGTTGCTGTGGTCGTTGGTCCTGTCCTTCACCGACTACTCGGCCACCCGTGGGGGGCCCGCCGACTTCATCGGGTTCGGCAACTACACCGCCATCCTGACGTCGGCGCAGGTCCACCAGCGGGCCCTGACGACGGTGATCTACGTGATCGGCGCGGTCGGCCTGCAGACCGTACTCGGCTTCACCATCGCCTACCTGATCTCACGGCGTACGCACGGGCGAGGCCTGCTGACCACTGTCTTCCTCATTCCGATGATGCTGTCGCCGGTCGTGGTCGGGTTGTTCTGGCGATTCATGCTCGACGCGCAGTTCGGCGTGGTCAACAGCATGCTCGGCTCGCTCGGCCTGGGGCAGGTGGAGTGGCTCACCCGGCAGCGGACGGCACTGGTGTCCCTGATCGTGGTCGACACCTGGCAGTGGACGCCGTTCATCATGCTCATCGCACTCGCGGGCCTCAGCGCGGTCCCCAAGTACCTCTACGAGGCCGCCTCGATCGACCGGGCGTCCGAGTGGTTCAAGTTCCGCACGATCACCTTTCCGCTGGTGTGGCCGCTGCTCCTCATCGCCGTGATGTTCCGGGGCATCGAGGCCTTCCGGCTGTTCGACCTCGTCTACATCCTGACCAACGGAGGCCCGGGTGTCTCCACCGAGACGTTGTCGTTCCACGTCTACAAGGTCGCGTTCCTGGGCTTCAACACCGGAACCGCCTCGGCGTACGGAATCCTCATGATCCTCGTCGTCATCGTCCTCACGCAGCTCTACCTGCGCTACCTGAACAAGCTCAAGGAGGGCTGATGGCCGTCTCCGTCGACGAGGCCGTGTCCACAGGTCCTACCCGGGACCACACGCCCCCCGCGCGCCGCCTGGGCGGCCGGGGCCGCTCCGGGCTGGAGGTCGCGCTGCTGGTCGTGCTGGCCGTCGTGATGCTCTTTCCGGTGCTGTGGATGATCGAGACGTCAATCAAGGAGAACCGGGACGTCTACGCCATCCCGGCCAAGTTCTTCGGCTTCACGGTGACCCTGGAGCATTTCAAGGACGTGTTCGTCGCTCCCGGCGGCGGTCGCTCGGCCCTGTCCGTCTCGTTCCTCAACTCCGCCGTGGTCGCCGGGGTCTCCACGCTGTTGGCCACCGTCCTGGGGGTGCCGGCGGCCTGGGCCTACTCACGCTTCGCCGTGAAGGCCAAGAAGGACCAGCTGTTCTTCATCCTGTCCACCCGCTTCATGCCGCCCGTGGTGGTCGTGATCCCGATCTTCCTCATGTACCGCCAGGTCGGGCTCATCGACAGCAAGCTCGGCCTGATCCTCATCTACGCCGCGTTCAACGTCCCGTTCACGATCTGGATGATGAAGGGCTTCGTCGACGAGGTGCCCGCAGAGTACGAGGACGCCGCCATGCTCGACGGCTACACCCGCCTCCAGGCGTTCTGGCGGTTCACCCTTCCCCTGCTCGTGCCCGGCATCGCCGCGACGGCGGTGTTCGCACTCATCTTCTCGTGGAACGAGTTCGTGTTCGCCATCTTCCTCACCTCAAGCGACGGCGTGCGGACGGCCCCACCCGCCATCGCCGGGCTCATCGGTGGCACCACCACGGACTGGGGTCTCGTGGCCGCCGCCTCCGTGGTGTTCGCCCTGCCGGTGCTCGTCTTCGCCTATCTGGTCCGCAAACACCTCATCGCCGGTGTGACGCTCGGGGCGGTGCGACGCTGATGGCGGGCATCGAGGTGACCGCGCTGCACAAGCGCTACCCGGACGGGACGGTCGCGGTCGACCACGTGGACCTGTCCATCGGCGACGGCGAGCTGTTCGTGATGCTCGGCCCTTCGGGTTGCGGCAAGACGACCACGCTGCGGGCCATCGCCGGCCTGGAGAGGCAGACGTCGGGCGACATCCGCATCGGTGACACGCTTGTCAACGACCTGCCGCCGGCCGAGCGCGACATCGCCATGGTGTTCCAGTTCTACGCTCTCTACCCGCACCTGAAAACCCGCGACAACCTGGCGTTCCCACTGCGGGCCGAGGGCCTGCCCAAGTCGGAGGTGCAGGAGCGGGTCGCCGAGGCCGCCCGGCTGATGCGCCTCGATGCGCTCCTGGACCGGCGACCGCGCCAACTGTCCGGCGGGGAGCAGCAGCGCGTCGCGCTTGCGCGTGCCCTGGTGCGACGACCCCGCGCATTCCTGATGGACGAACCCCTCACCAACCTGGACGCGGAGCTGAGGGCGGACATGCGCACGGAGATCAAGCACCTGCAGGGAGAGCTGGGGGCGACGATGGTCTACGTCACTCACGACCAGATCGAGGCGATGTCGCTCGGTCACCGGATCGCCATCCTCAACAAGGGCCGCGTCGAGCAGATCGGCACGCCGCTGGAGGTCTACGACCGCCCGGCGAGTCTCTTCTGCGCCGCATTCATCGGCTCCCCGCCGATGAACCTCATCGAGGTGGAGGTGGCCGACGGGAAGCTGCGCGGTCAGGGCGGGCTGGTCCTCACGCCACCACCGGGCCTCTCGCGCGACAGTCGCCTGGTCGCAGGCGTCCGGCCGGAGGCGCTGGAGGTCACCGCACCAGGGGCGGACCGCTCGGTCGCGGCCCGCGTGGTCTCGGCGGAGTGGCTGGGCGACGAGATCATCTATGTGGTCGACCACGGCGGCGGGCACGACGTACGGGTTCGGATGCCACCGACCGTCCGTTTCGCCGCTGACGCAACGGTCGGGCTGCGGCACACCGGCGGGACCCCGGCGGTCTACGACGTGAGCACGGAAGAGCTGGTGGCCTGATGGGAACCGTGGCAGCGCAGGGGCTGCGCAAGTCCTTCGGCAAGGTCCAGGCCCTGGACGGGGTGACGCTCGACGTACCGGACGGCTCGTTCTTCGTCGTGCTCGGGCCCTCCGGGGCGGGCAAGACGACGACCCTGCGAGCGATCGCGGGCCTCGAGAAGCTCGACGCCGGGTCGGTGCACCTCGACGGGAGGGACGCGACAGGTGACACCCCGGCCGCACGCGACCTGGCGATGGTCTTCCAGAACTACGCCCTCTACCCGCGTCACACGGTGTACGAGAACATCGCGTCGCCGCTGCGGGCACGCCGCTGTTCGTCGAGCGACATCGCCGCCGCCGTCGAACGGATGTCGAACCTGCTGCACATCGAACGTCTGCTGCAGCGTCGTCCCGCGCAGTTGTCGGGCGGTGAGATGCAACGGGTCGCCCTGGCCCGGGCACTGGTCCGCAGCCCGCGCGCGTTCCTCATGGACGAGCCGCTGACGAACCTCGACCTCAAGCTCCGCGTCGAGATGCGCACCGAGCTCACCCGCATCCACCGCAGCCTCGGCGCGACCTTCGTCTACGTGACCAACGACCAGGTCGAGGCCCTGTCCATGGCCGACCAGGTCGCGGTCCTCAAGGAGGGGACCGTGCAACAGGTCGGCACACCGACCGAGGTGTACGAGCGCCCCGCCAACAAGTGGGTCGCCGGGTTCGTGGGGAGCCCGCCGATCAGCCTGCTCGCCTGCCGCGCCGAGGGAGATCAGCTGGTCGGTGCGGACGGCTGGACGCTGCCTCGGCCCCGCTGGACGACGGCCGAGGAGGGTCGTGCGCTGCTGCTGGGCCTTCGCGCGGAGGACCTGTCCGTCGAACAGCGCGGGCACGCGTCACTGTCGGGAGAGCTCTACGGGCTTGAACCGCTCGGTGACCGGACGGTGGTCGACGTCCGAGTGGGGACGGAGATCCTCAAGGTGAAGGCACGACCCACCGTCACCGGTACGCCGGGCGAGCGGCTGCACGTCACGGTCGACCTGGACCGTGCGCACCTGTTCGACGCGGACACCGGGCTGTCGCTGTCCGAGGCGGGGCGGTAACCGCACCGGGCGGCGACGGAACCATGCGTCCGCCTTCGGTGGTGAAGGCTCGGCGCACCGTCACCGCCCGGCGACCTCTCAGCCCGCCCGAGGGTGGGTGACCCGTCCGTCTACGCGCACCGGGCGAGGGTGCAGGCACGCCCGACATCAGCAAGAAGATCACAGGAGGCGGCGAAGTGAGTGACCCGATGAACGTCCTGGCCCCCGAGCACCGGCGGCTCCGGATCGGCGATGCCTGGCGCGACGCCGCGAGCGGAGCAACATTCGCCGTCGAGGACCCGGCCACCGGCAAGACCATCGCCGAGGTGGCGGACGCCGACGTCGCCGACGGGCTCGCCGCGTTGGACGCGGCGAGCGCGGCGATGGCGCAGTGGTCGGCGACCCCGCCGCGGAAACGGTCGGAGTTGTTGACCGCGACGTACCGGGCACTGACCGAGCGATCCGAGGAGGTCGCCCGGCTGATAACGCTCGAAATGGGCAAGCCGCTCGCCGAGGCTCGGGCGGAGGTCGCCTACGGCGCCGAGTTCTTCCGGTGGTTCGCCGAGGAGGCGGTACGCGTCGAGGGGCGCTACAGCACCGCTCCCGCCGGTGGGTACCGCGTCCTCACCGTGCCGAAGCCGGTCGGACCGTGTGTCTTCGTGACGCCCTGGAACTTCCCGTTGGCCATGGGTGCCCGCAAGATCGCTCCTGCGTTGGCCGCGGGCTGCACGACGATCACCAAGCCGGCGGGCCAGACGCCCCTCACCATGCTGTTGCTGGCCCGCATCATGCAGGAGGTAGGCGTTCCCCCGGGCGTCGTCAACGTGGTGACCACCAAGCGTTCCGGCGCGGTGGTCTCCGCACTGCTCGCCGACGCGCGGACCCGCAAGCTCTCGTTCACCGGGTCGACCGAGGTCGGGCGCGTGCTGCTCCGACAGGCGGCGGACAACGTCCTGCGCACCTCGATGGAGTTGGGCGGCAACGCGGCCCTGATCGTGTGTGCCGACGCCGACCTGGACGTCGCGGTCGACGGCGCCATGGTGGCCAAGATGCGCAACATCGGGGAGTCCTGCATCGCGGCCAACCGGATCTACGTCGAGGAGCCGGTGCGCGAGGAGTTCACGGCGCGCTTCGCGGCGCGGATGGGCGCGCTGTCGGTGGGCCATGGTCTCGACGACGGCGTGGACGTCGGAGCGTTGATCGACGAGGCCTCGGTCGCCACGATCGGCGAGCTGGTCGCCGACGCGGTCGATCGCGGCGCCCGGGTCCTGGTGGGTGGCGAGCGTCCGGATGGGCCGGGCCACTTCTACCCGCCCACAGTCCTCGTCGACGTGCCCGACGATGCGCGGATGCTCAAGACCGAGATCTTCGGCCCGGTGGCGCCGATCATCTCGTTCACGTCCGACGACGAGGTGCTGGCGAAGGCCAACGACACCGAGCACGGCCTGGTCGGATACGTCTTCACCCGCGACCTCCAACGGGCACTGCGGTTCGTCGAAGGGCTGGAGACGGGGATGGTCGGCGTCAACCGTGGTCTGATCTCGGACCCGTCGGCTCCGTTCGGAGGCGTGAAGCAGTCCGGGATCGGCAAGGAGGGGTCGCACGAGGGCATCCTCGAGTACCTCGATGTCACCTACGCGGCGATCGACCTGCCGTGACCGGCCTCCTGCTCTGAGCGCACGCCCCGCACATCGTCGCCGACGTTCCGAGAGAGGCACCGACATGCTTGAGACCGTCCGCGGACCGCGCCAGCTGATAGTGGGCGAAGGGGTCGCGCAGAACATCCCGCGAGTGGTGGCCGAGAGTGGTTCGCGGGTCCTCGTCGTGACCGACCGGGTCCTCCTGGGGCAACCTGGCGTGGCCGAGATCGTGGCCGCCGTGCGGGAGAAGGTCGAGGCCGTCGAGGTGTTCTCCGACGCGACCCCGGACGTGCCCCTGACGGATGTCGCCCTGGCCGTCTCGGCCGCCGCCGAGGTGGACGCCGACGTCATCCTCGCCATCGGGGGTGGCACGGTGATCGACCTCGCCAAGATCGTTGGCGTCATCCGGCGGCACGGCGGAACACCGCGCGACTTCTACGGCGAGTCGAAGGTGCCGGGGCCGACGATCCCTCTCGTCGCGGTCCCGACGACGTCCGGCACCGGCTCCGAGCTCACTCCCGTCTCGGTGTTGACCGACCCGGACCGCGCGCTGAAGGTCGGCGTCTCAAGCGTCCACATCGTGCCGGACTTCGCCATCGTCGACCCCGAACTCACCTACTCCTGCCCGGCCACCGTCACCGCGCACTCCGGCATCGACGCGTTCTGTCACGCCGTGGAGAGCTACACCGCGCGGCCCCGGCCGCACGGCCCGCGCGACCCGGTGGAGCAGGTGTTCCTCGGTCGCAACCCGATCACCGACCACTACGCGTTGCTGGCCGCGGAGCGGATCGCCCGGAGCCTGCGTCGCGCGGTCAGGGACGGCGGCGACACCGAAGCTCGCGCGGACATGTCCTACGGGTCCATGCTCGCCGGACTCGCCTTCTCCCACGCGGGCAACGCGGCTCCGCACGCTCTCCAGTACCCCATCGGCGCGGCCACGCACACTCCGCACGGCCTGGGCGTCGGGCTGCTCCTGCCCTACGCGCTGCGCGCGGCCAGCGACGCCGTCGACGACCGGTTGGCCGCCCTCGCCCGGGTGTGTGGGCTCGACGTGGCCGACGCCTCGGACGACGAGGCCGCGGATGCGTTCCTCACCTGGCTCGACGGGCTCCTCGCCGACATCGGCATCCCGCCCACCCTTGCGGACATCGGCGTGGCACGCGCCGACCTCCCCCGCTTCGCGGAGATGGCCAGCGGCGTCACCCGTCTGATCCAGAACCACCCGGGTCCGACCGACACCGCCAGCCTGACCGCGATCCTCGAAGCGGCCTGGACCGGGGACCGGGCCTGACACGTCCCGACCCGCGCCGCTGTGACGTCACTACAGTGGCCTCATGACCGCACGTCCGCCCCTGGCCGAACAGTTCGATCTCCAGCCGCATCCCGAAGGCGGGTGGTTCAGGGAGACCTACCGGTCCGCCGTCGAGTTCGAACCCGACGGGTACCCGGGCAGCCGTGCCGCCGCGACGGCCATCCTCTTCCTCCTCGAACCTGGCGACTCGTCGGCCTGGCACACCGTGCGGTCGGACGAGATCTGGTTCTGGCACTCCGGTGGGCCGTTGGCGCTGACGGTCGGCCGGGACAGTCCGCCGACGATCCTGAGCGCCCGGTGCCCGCAGGTCCTGGTGCCGGCGGGCGAGTGGCAGTCCGCGACGCCGGCGGGTGACGAGCACGTCCTGGTCAGTTGCGTGGTGAGTCCGGGCTTCGACTTCGCGGACTTCCACCTGGCGTGAGCCCGTCGCCTCGTCCACTGGTTCGCGGGACCGGTGGACGAGGTCCTGGTACGGGCACGTCGTTGCGACTTCCCCGGGCTTTCAAGCGGAGTACCTGCGGTCGAGACGACCCTCGTACTCTCTCGGAGTGAGCGGTAGCGATGACTACATGCGGTTGCGAGAGACATTCAATGAGGACGCCGATCGGTATGACCGTGCCCGACCTCGGTACCCGGCACCGATGTTCGATGATCTCGTCGCGGCCGGAGTAGGGCCCGGCGCGCGGGTGTTGGAGATCGGCTGTGGTACGGGGCAGGCGACCGTGCCGCTGGCGGAACGGGGTTACCGGGTCGTGGCCGTCGAGTTGGGCGCGGACATGGCCGATGTCGCTCGGCGAAGTCTTGCCGGCTTCGACTCGGTGGAGGTCGTGACGGCGGCGTTCGAGGATTGGCCCCTGCCCAAGGAGCCGTTCGACGTGGTGTTCTCCGCGACTGCGTTCCACTGGGTTGATCCGGCCGTGCGGGTGTCGAAGTCTGCCGACGCCCTGCGTCTCGGTGGTCTGCTGGCCACCGTGGGCACCCACCACATCGCCGGTGGCACCTGGACTGAGGCGTTCTTCGTGGAGATTCAGAAGCTTTATGAGCGCTTCGATCCGTCGACCCCACCGGGCCTGCGTCTTGAAGCCGCTCGAGACATTCCCCAGGACGATCGGGAGCTGATCTCGTCGGAGCGGTTCGGTCCTGCGAGCTTCTACCGGTACGAGTGGGAGTCGCCGTATTCGACAGCGGCCTACCTGGATCTGCTGTTGACCTACTCCGGTCACCGTGCCTTGCCGGATGCGCAGCAGAGTGCGTTGCTGAACTCCATCGCCCGGCTCATCGACGTCGACTACGGGGGCCAGGTCGTCAAGCGCTACCTGACGGAGCTGAGGCTCGCCCAACGGGTTCGGTGAAGGCGGATGCTGGGAGTCGTCGCCACCGACCCGGACCGACTGACCGACCCCACCGCTGGCTGGCCCGCCAGCCTATCGTCAACGATCCGCAAGCGTGGGGCGGGAGCACGAGGGACCGGGGGAACGATCAACTCATGGCACGGCGTTCTGCACGGCTGATCGCCGTCCTCACCACGTCCCTGATCGCGTGCGGTCTCGTCGTCGCGCCGCAGGCGGCGTCGGCTCCGGCCGCCGCGGCGGCTACCCCCGACACCTTCACCAACCAGGACGTCGGGTTCGCCGAGTCCAGCCTGATGCCCCAACTGGACAGCGACGAGGAGGTCGCACGGCACCTCGACAAGATGGCCGAGTTCGTGCCCGGGCGGTCGCCGATCGTGCGGGTGTGGTTCGACTGGTGGTACGTCGAAGGGATCCCCGGTGACCCGCCACGGTGGGACCGTGTCGAGCGGCAGGTGGCGCTGGCGCGGGCCCGAGGGATGCGGGTGATGCTGATGTTCGGCCTCTCCGCACCCTGGGCCAACGGCCACCGCAACGACGAGAAGCAGCCCGAGCTGTGGTTCCCACTCCGTGACGAGGACTGGCGGAGCATCATCGACCGGACCATGGCGCGCCTGACCGCGCCGGACGGAACGTCACTTATCGACGCCTTCGAGGTGTGGAACGAGCCGAACCTGACTGCCTTCGGCAAGTGGGACGGCAACGGCGACGGCACGTTCGACGGCGCCGACTACGACGCCACCCGGTTGCGCTACTGGCAGCTGGTCGATGTCGCCTACCGGGCCGTGCACGCGCGATGCGCGAGCTGTGTCGTGCTGGCCGGCGGGTCCGGCGGGCTCGCTGAGATGACGGGGCACCCGGACCGGACGTCTTCGGCCTGGCTCGACTGGGCGTACGAGAACGGGTTCGGCAACTCGTTCGACGCGGTGGCCCACCATCCCTACTCGGACTTCCACGCCGCCGACGAACCGAACTGCGCCCAGCCGTGGCTCAACGCGTTCGGCCCGCCATACCCCGACGCGCAGGGCCGGCTCTGCGGCGAGCTTGCCCGGCTTCACGACGTCATGGTCCGACATGGCGACACGACGCGGAAGATCTGGGCCACCGAGTGGGGCTACAACATCGGCAAGCGAGGCGATCTCAACCAACCCGCCGCACAGTTCCGAAACTGGATGGTCAACGGAATCAAGCTCTGGCGCTCATTGCCGTACACCGGGCCGCTGTTCCTGTTCACGTTCAGCGACGTGTCGGGGTGTCCCGATGATCCGGCGTGCGAGTACGGCATCGTCGACGAGGAGTACGTCCCGAAGGACCAGGAACTCTACGACGCGGTGTCGGACACGCTGACCTACCCGGACTGGCGGCCCTCGTTCACCTCTGCGGGTTCGGGCATCGGCGGCTTCAATCTGACCACGTCGAAGGACCGGATCGTCGCCTTCGACTTCATGCACCGGGGGAAACTCGATCACCTGCTGATCTACCGGCCGGGCACCGGCATCGTGTGGATCGTCGAACACCGACCCGACGGGACCTTCGCGCCCGTGTTCACCTCCACGACCGGCATCGGGGGCTTCGACCTCAGGGAACAACACGACCAGGTGATCGCCTACGACTACTACCACACCGGCAAGCTGGACACGCTCGTGCTCTACCGGCCCGGACAGGGCGCGGTCTTCATCGTCACCCGCGCATCCGACGGCACCATGTGGCCCGTACACCGCAGCACCTCCGGCGGCATCGGCGGCTTCAACCTGAGCACACCGCAGGACCGGATCGTCGCCTTCGACCACCAGCACACCGGCAACCCCGACCACCTGGCGCTCTACCGACCCGGCACCGGCATCCTGTTCGTCGTCCAGCACCGACCCGACGACACCTTCGCGGCCGTGTTCCGGGCACGTCAGGGCGTGGCAGGGTTCGACCTGGGGAGCACCTCGGACCAGATGATCAGCTACGACATGGACCACTCGGGTCGCCCGGACCGGCTCCTGATGTACCGACCCGGCACCGGCTTCCTCGCCATCACGGGTCCGTAGGTCTCCTCGCCGAGGTCTAGCCGCCGGTCGCCTCACGCTGGATCTGCTCGAACTGTGCGGCCATCGCGGCGGCCAGGGCCTGCGCGGCGGACAGCGGACGAACCATCACCGTGAACTCGTCGATCAAGCCGCTCTCATCCAGGTGCAGGAAGTCACAACCCTCGACGGCGACGTCGCCGATCCGCGCCTCGAAGACCAGCGCGTGATCACGACCGCCCTCGCCGCTCAGCTCACGGACGTACCGGAAGTCCTCGAACACCCGCAGCACACCCCGCAGGATCGCCGCGGTGATTGCCTTGCCTGGATAGGGCTTGAACGCCACCGGACTACGAAACAGCACGTTGTCGGCCAGGGTCGCCTCGAGAGCATCGGCGTCGCCTGCTTCGACCGCCGCACGAAAGTCGATCACCACCCCAGCGTACGGCGCTACTCAGATCCGTCCCGGCGCCCCACTAAGCCCGAGCGATGAACAGCCACCAGGCCATGATCACGATCCCCTGCTGGAGTACTACGCTCGGCTGATGTCCGACCACCGCCCCTTTCCGCTGTGGGCGGGACGCACAGCCGCGCTGCTGGGCATCGTGCTCGTCGCACTCACCCTGCGCCAGGCTGTTGCGGCGATATCGCCGATCCTCGACGACATCCGGGTGGACATCCCGATATCGGACATCGGCGTCGGGCTGCTCGGCACGTTGCCTCCGATCCTGTTGGCGGCATCCGGGTTCATCGCGCCGCGCGTCGCTCGCGGCCTCGGTCTGGACGGCGGCATCATGCTCGCGCTGCTGCTCATGACCCTCGGCCATCTCGTGCGCGCGTTCGCCCCGGGCTTCGCGGTGCTGCTCGTCGGCAGTGTCGTCGCGCTCGCCGGTACGGGCATCGGCAATGTGCTGTTGCCGCCGGTCGTGCGGCGCTACTTCCCCGACCGGGTAGCGCTGTTGACCGCCGTCTACGTCTGCATCGTGGGCGTGAGCACTGCCGTGCCGGCTGCGGTCGCCGCTCCGGTCGCCGAGCAGATCGGCTGGCGGTTCTCGCTCGGCATCTGGTCGGTGACCTCGGTGGTCGCGCTCGTTCCGTGGCTCGTCGTCATCGCGCGGGAGCGCCGCCAGCGACTCTCGGATGACGTTGCTGTCGAGTCCTCGCCTCCCGCCGCCGTCACGCGACTGTGGCGGTCACGCGTGGCCCTGTCGATCACCGTCGTATTCTCGACGAGCACGATCTGCACCTACGCGGCCTTCGCGTGGCTGCCCGAGATCCTCGGCGACATCGCCGGCGCGACGCCGACCGAGGCCGGGGTGCTGCTCGCCGTCACCGGCATCATCAGCGTGCCCTGGGCACTCATCGCGCCCCTCCTCGTCGCGCGGCTGCGCAATGCCGGCTGGCTGATCGCCGCCGGTGTCGCGAGCTTCGTGTTCGGCTACCTCGGCCTGCTGCTCGCGCCCGCGACACTCACACTGCTCTGGGTGCTGCTCATCGGCTCGGGGTCGATCCTGTTCCCGGTCTGCCTCGTGCTCATCAACGTTCGCACCCGATCCCCCGGCGGCACCGTCGCGCTGAGTGGCTTCGCCCAGGGGGTCGCGTACGCGCTCGGCGCGCTCGGTCCGCTGCTCGTCGGGCTGCTGCACGACGTCAGCGGCGGGTGGAGCCTCCCGCTGCTGTTCCTGCTCGCTGTCGCCCTCGTGGCGACCATCCCGGCGATCACGCTTGCCAGGCCCGCGTTCGTCGAGGACGAGCTCGCCCGCTAGCGCACGACGCCGCCACCGAACCCGAGCGACGAACAGCCAGCACGCCCGCCTTCGCACGTCGGAGACGGAGGCCGGTGGGGCCACTACCATGCGAGCGTGGCTCACGTTGCCCCGGTTCGCAGAACGTACCCGCTGCTCGTCGCCGTGGCGGTCCTGGTGGCGCTCGGTGCCGCCACGGCCTGGGGCGTCGGTGACACGCTGGGGCTGAGCCACTCCCCCGCCGCGGTGCCGCGCGAGGAGGCTGTCGCCGCGCCAGCGCGGACGCCCGCGCCGGTCCCGTCGTTGGCGTCCCTCGTCGTACCCGACGAACCGCGCGTCAGGAAGGCGGCCGCCGCCGTCGCCGACGCGGTCGCCTCCCGCGGTCTGCCCCGGCCGGTGCTCGCCCCGGCCGCGCCGAAGCCGGCCGGGTCCGCGACGGCCGCGTCGGGCACCGGGGCGGTTCGGAACCTGTCGGCGGTGACCACGCTGCGAACGAGCGTGCTGACCACCCTCAGCGGAACCCCCGAGTCGTACCGGCTCGACGTGCGCGGCGCCGAGTTGACCGTCCAGGGCGTCGATGTCGCGGGCGTGGCGGCCGGGATGTACCGGCTGGCCGACCGGATCCGCTCCGGTGTCGACGTGCTTCCCGCGGCGGATGCGGGTCGGGTGGTCATTCCCCGGCTCGGCCTGCGGTTGACCGACGCGGGTTCGGTGGGGCGGGAGCCTGACCCGGCCGTCTTCGGCGCCGGCGACGACTACGGTCTGAACACGGATGTGGTCAGGTCGGCGGTGCTGCCCGACGCGCCGTGGGTGGACACCGACGCGGTGGCCCGCATCGACACCCAGTTTCGGCAGTTCGTCGACCACTCCGTGGCGCAGGGGTTCAACGGAGTCGTCGTGCCCGGCTTCCTGGAGTACGTCACCTTCGCGAAGGTCGGCGACGGGCGCGCGGTCTACCCGCCGGGCGATCCGCACGTCGACCGGGCACGGGCTATGGTCGCGGCGTTCGGCCCCGTCTTCCGGTACGCCGAGGACATGGGGGTGCGGGTCTTCCTGCTGACCGACATGCTCGCGGTGTCGCCGCCGTTGGAGGCGTACCTGACCCGGACCGTCGGCGGCCTCGACGTCGCCGACGCTCGACTGTGGGCGGTCTACCAGGCCGGGCTTGCCGAACTGTTCGAGACCATGCCGTTCGTCGACGGTCTGATGGTCCGCGTCGGTGAGGGTGGCGAGGTGTACGCCGCAACCGGATGGGACTACTCGTCGAAGCTCGCCGTCACCACCGAAGCGTCCGTACGGGCGATGCTGCGGGCGCTGCTGGACACCGCGGGCACCGCCGGGAAAGAGATCATCTTCCGCACCTGGACCGTGGGCGTCGGTGCGGTCGGCGACCTGCACACCAACCCGGAGTCGTACGCCCAGGTGCTCGGCGGCCTCGACGACCCGCACCTGATCGTGTCCACCAAGTACGCCCTCGGCGACTTCTACAGCCACCTACCGCTGAACACCACGCTGCTCGGTGGCGGCCACCGCCGCATCGTGGAGTTCCAGGCCCGGCGCGAGTTCGAGGGGTTCGGCTCGCTGCCCAACGACCTCGGCCCGCTGCACCGCCAGGCGCTGCGCACGGTCCTCGCCGCCAACCCGCACGTCGAGGGTGTCTGGAACTGGACCCAGGACGGTGGGCCCCTGCACGCCGGGCCCATGTCGCTGTACCTGCGCGCGGGTTTCTGGCAGCTCTACGACCTGAACACGTACGCCGTCGGCCGTCTGGCCTGGGACCCGGACGCCGACCCGGCGCAGGTCACGGCGGACTGGGCGTACCGCACCTTCTCCGGTGACCCGGCCACCGTCGCGGCGATCGGGCAGGCCATGGCGCTGTCCCGGCAGGCGGTCACCAAGGGCCTCTACATCGGCCCGTACGCCGACCGGTCGGTGCGGGCGCTCGGGCTGGAACCGCCGCCCATGATGTGGATCTTCGAGTGGGACATCCCGACCGGTGACTCCGCCGCGCTGAACAGCATCTACGCGGTGACCGGCGGGCGCGTCGACGACGCTATCGACGAGGGTACGCAGGCCGTGGTGCTGGCCCGGCGCATGCGCGACGTGGTCGCCGCGAGCGAACCGGCGACCTGGCGGAACAGCGAACTGCGCGAACGCCTCACCGCGACGCTGGACTATCAGGTCGACCTGTTCGAGGCGCTGAGCGCGTACCGGACCATGGTGCTGCGACACGCGCAGTGGTTGGACACGGGTGCCCCGGCGGCCCGTCACGACTGGCGGCTTGCCGCCAGGGCGTACCAGGACGCGCGCGACGCGCACCTGCAGCGCTACGGCGCCGACCTGGATCTGCCCGCGTACAACTTCACCGCCGCCGACCTCGGCGCACAGCGCGCCGACCGGGACCCGGCGATGGCGTGGGCGGCCCGCGCGATGCTCGGCGCGATCCTGCTGGTGGTGCTGCTCGGGCTGTACGGGCGCGGGTTCGGGGCGGCTGCCGCGCGCGGGTTGCTGCTCGGCGCGTCGCGGCCGTGGCGGGTCGCCGCACTGCCGACGCCCAGGACGCGGGCGGACCGGGTGTTGGTATGGCTGGTCCCGGCCGTGGCGCTGGTGGCGAGCCGGCTCGTGTTGACCTGGTTCGCCGCACCGGCGCACCTGCTGGTCACCCTCGGTGGGTGGGCGCTGTTCGCCCTCGTCGTACGCCTCGTCGTCGGCCGCCGGGACCCGTTCCACCTGTGGGCCGTGGTCGGCGGGGTCGCGCTGCTGCGCAGCGTGCTGTTGCTGGCGGCGCTCGCCGGACGCGGACCGGGCGGGTACTGGTTCGTCTTCTGGACGGCGCCGGGTCTGCGGGCGGCGTACGTCACCGTCGCGTTCGCGGCGTTCGGCTGGCTGTTCGTGGCCGTCGCCGTGGTCCTGCGGGACCGGTACGGCCTGCGCCGGCGCAGCGCCGTCGGGCTGACCCTCACCGCCGCGGGCGTGCCCCTCGGCGTGCTGTCCGCAGTGGTCGCGGCGGTGGGCCTGGAACGCGCTGACGGTGTGGAACGACCAGCTCGCGTTGCTGCCCTGGGGCCTGTCCCGCATCCTCGGCATCACCGTCCACCTCGGCGTTCCCGCCCAACTCCCCGCATACGCCGCCGCCGCCGGAATCGCCCTGGCCGCCGCCGGCCTGCTCCTGTCGCTCGGCCGCCGCCGGCAAGCCGCCTGACCGTCTGTGGCCCCCTGGGCCGCCGGACGGCAGGCGTTCGGGGATACCTGCCACAACCGCGAGGGGGCCTCCGGCGTTGACTCGTTGCCAGGAAAGCGCAATCCTGTGGAAGCGCTCCCATCGTCGAGCTTCTATCCGAAAGGAATGCTCGTGCGACCCACCACCGCTCTACTCCCGGTCGTGCTCGCCACGGCCCTCGGCGGCCTGGCCCTGCCGCAGCCCGCCCAGGCCGCGACCGGCCCGGCGCTGGCCGTGGACACCACCGCCGCCCGACACCAGATCAGCCCGTACGTCTACGGCATGAACTTCGCCGACGAGGCGCTCGCCCGCGACCTGCGGCTGCCCGTGCACCGCTACGGCGGCAACGCCACCACCCGCTACAACTTCCGTGCCGACACCACCAACCGCGCGGCGGACTGGTTCTTCGAGAACATCCCCAACGACAACCCGAACCCGGGCGACCTCCCGGCCGGCTCGGAGAGCGACCGTTTCGTACAGCAGAACAAGGCCATCGGCGCCGCCACGGTCATGACGATGCCGATGCTCGGCTGGATCGCCAAGGACCGGTCACGGGCGTGTGGCTTCAGCGTCGCCAGGTACGGCCCGCAGGAGTCCACCGACCAGTGGGCACCTGACTGCGGCAACGGCAAGAAGCCAGACGGGTCGCCTGTCACCGGCAACGATCCCACGGACACCAGCATCGCCGTCGGACCGGAGTACGCCACCGACTTCGTCAACCACCTCAAGGGGCAGTTCGGCGCCGCCGCCGACGGCGGAGTCCAGTTCTACAACCTCGACAACGAGCCGGACCTGTGGCACTCCACCCACCGCGACGTCCGCCCGACCGGGCTGGGCTACGACGAGCTGCGCGACCGCACCTACGAGTACGCCGCCGCGATCAAGGCTGCCGACCCCGGCGCGAAGACGCTCGGACCGGTCGGCTGGGGCCTCAACTCGATCATCTTCTCGGGCCTCGACCAGGACACCTGCTCGCGCACCGGCTGCTGGTCGAACCCGCCGGACAAGGCCGCGCACGGGGGCCAGGACCTCGGCCCGTGGTACCTGGACCGGATGCGCGAGTACGAACAGCAGCACGGCACCCGCATCCTCGACTACTTCGACGTCCACCTCTACCCGCAGCAGTCCGGCGTGCTCGGCGACGCGGCCGGCGACGCCACCACCCAGGCGCTGCGGTTGCGCTCCACCCGCCAGCTCTGGGATCCGACCTACGTGGACGAGAGCTGGATCAACAGCCCGGTCCGGTTCATCCCGCGCCTGCGCGAGCTGGTCGACCAGCACTATCCGGGCACGAAGGTCGCGATGACCGAGTACAACTGGGGTGGCTTCGGGTCGCTGAACGGCGCGCTCGCCCAGGCCGACGTCCTCGGCATCTTCGGCCGCGAAGGGCTCGACCTGGCCACCCTCTGGACCGCACCCACGGCGGACCAGCCGGTGGCCAACGCCTTCCGCGTCTACCGCAACTACGACGGCAGGGGCGGCGCGTTCGGCGAGACCTCCGTCCGGGCGACGAGCGCCGACCAGGGCAAGCTGGCCGTGTACGCCGCCGAGCGCAGCGCCGACAAGGCGCTCACAGTCGTCGTCGTCAACAAGACCGGCGACGACCTGACCAGCCAGGTCGCCCTCACCGGCGCATCCGCCCGCACCGCCCAGGTCTACCGGTACAGCGGGTCGGACCTCACCGGCGTCGTCCGGGAGGCCGACCAGCCGGTCACCGCCGGCGGTCTCACGACCACCTTCCCGGCCAACTCGATCACCCATCTGGTGCTGCCGCGCGACACCACGCCCGGTGACACCCAGGCGCCGACCGCCCCGGGCCAGCCGACCGCCGCCACGATCACCGGCGACAGCGTCGCGCTGGCCTGGACGCCGTCCACCGACGACACCGCCGTCACCGGCTACGACGTGCACCGGGTCGACAGCACCGGCCCGGTGAAGGTGGGCAGCACCACCGGCACCACGTACACCGTGACCGGGTTGACGCCGGACACCCCGTACACCTTCGTGGTGACCGCCCGCGACGCGGCGGGCAACGTGTCGGCGGCCTCGCCCGGCCTGGCCGTGCGGACCGCGCCCACCGCCCCGACCGGCCGCTGCACGGTCGCCTATGCGGCGAACAGTTGGCCGGGCGGCTTCACCGCGACCGTGACGGTCAAGAACACCGGCAGCACCGTGATCGACGGCTGGAAACTCGGCTTCGACTTCCCCACGGCCGGCCAGAAGGTCAGCCAGGGCTGGTCGGCCACCTGGAGGCAGAGCGGCACGAGCGTCACCGCCGACAGCATGAGCTGGAACGGCAGACTCGCCGCCGGCGCATCCACGAGCATCGGCTTCAACGGCACGTGGAGTGACACCAACCCGGCGCCGACCGCCTTCACCCTCAACGGTCAACGCTGCGGGTGACCTGAGCGACCCGCCGCCGTCTAAGGCCGGCGGAGCAGCCGGAGGGGGCCGGGCCGCTGCGGCCCGGCCCCCTCCCGTGCGTCTGGTGGTCCACGACTCCCGCGGTCGACAGCGCCGGGACCACGAGGGCTCAGCGCAGGGCGAGGTGGGCGTCGGTGAGGAAGCGGTTGGTCTCGTCACCGTGGGCGATCGCCGCGTTGTAGACAGCGTCGACCGCCGCGGCCAGCGGATCGTCGTTCGCCAGGGCGAGCAGGGCGGGGAACGCGGCGGCCTGCTGGAGCATCTCGGAGGCGGCGAGTGTGCTGAAGACTCGTGGATCCGGGCTGAGCGTCACCGTGGTCCGGGGCACCTCGGGATCGGACAGGAGCCGCTGAAACGCGGCGGCGCCGCCCTGCTCGGTGAAGGACCGGGGCAGCGGACGGTCGGCCTCGGCGTCGGCGAGCGCGTCGGCGACCCACCCGATGTGCTCGAGCCCTGCCACCCGCATCGCGCGTCGGGCCGCCCAACAGGCTGCCTCCCGCTGGCGGGTGGCGGGCAGCGCGTCGATGCGGTCGAGCAGCCGACGGTCGATGCGGGCCAGGGACTTCGCCTGGCCGAGGAGGGCGCGGACACGATCCGACGGTGGAGCACCTCCCCACCGCGTGGCATCGCGTTCGGCCTGCTGGCGGCGGTACCTCTCGGCCAACGCGGTCGCCTCGGCCGCCTGCCGCTGCAACGTCGTCATCCACGGGTACGACCCGCCACCGTCGAGCAGCTGGTCCCAGATCAGGCCGAGGGCGAAGGCGTGCCGGCCCAGCACTCCCTCGTGCCGCAGGGTGAAGCCGTCGGGGCCGGACGTCAGCCGTACGGTGGTCTGCTCGTCGTCCAGCAGCGTTGCCAGCGGGTGCGGGAAGATCGGTTCGTCGGCGGTGGACCACGACCACCGCAGGGTCTCGTCGTCGACCCGATCGAGCCGGACCTCGAGGTCGCCGGCGGGCAGCACTCCCGCCGGGACGTCGACAGGCGCGGGCCGGTGACGGACCACCGCCACCCGGGACAGGCCCGTGTCGTCCTCGTACGGGTCAGGTGGCAGGGTCGCCGGGCGACCAGACGGGCGCGGTACCAGTGACAGCATCGCCCACTCGGCGGCCTTCGTCGGCTTCTGCTCGAAGGCGCGGCCAGCCGGGTCGGCCAGCACCGTGCGCCACGGCCTCTCCTCGGTGACCGCCCAGATGTGCAGCTCGTGCTGCTCGGGCGGGTCGTCGTCGGTGCGTACGCTCTCGTGCAGGCGGTGGCGCGCGTGCACCCGCACCCGGATCAGCCCGCGCGGGACAGCGATGTCGGTGAGGGCTTCCGCGGCGCCACCCATCAGGCCGACGACCGACAGCCTGCCACTGGGGCTCCACAGGGGTGCCTCACTTATCGCGTCCCAGCCGCTGTCGACCTCTTCCGGTGGCCCGGGCAGGACACGGACGCGTGCGTCGACCACGCCGGTGTGTGTGCCGCAGAAGCCCGTGAACTGATAGGGCCCGCCGACGTGTATGAGGTCGTCACCGAGGACGTAGATCCCCATGCCGGACGCGCCCGGCACGGCCGACACCTCGTACTGGCAGTAGCTGACGGGCAACGCCGTCCACAGGCCCCCCGGTGCCGGACTCTGGTGATCAGCGTCAATCACGTCGGCCACTCCCGGATCCTACGGCCGACCGCACCACGCCTGCCGCCCCCGCGTGTTACGCCTCCGGCTCCCAGGCACGGAGCAGGTCCAGCAGCCCGGCGTCCCCGTCGACGTGCAGGGACTCGGCCGGGATCCGGTCGTACAGGTAGAGGACCAGCTCGCTGGCTGCGCCACGGACGGCGACGCCGGCCGCGTCCAGGCCCTCTTCGGTGGCGCCAATGCGGGTGGCGCGTGCGCCGTCACCATCGACGGTGAGGCGCCAGGAGCGGCCCTCGGCGGTGTGGAGGTCGAAGGCGGTGGGCTGGTGCGGCCACGCACTCGACGTGGCGCAGACGGTGAACAGGAACTCCTCCACACCGTCGAGTGCCACCTCGGCCGGCAGCGGCTGCGGGGCGCCTCCGGTGAGCTGGACGTCGTACGTGTGCACCGCGCTCTCCTGGGCCCGGTGCCGGGCCACACCGCCGGAGGTCTGCGGTGACTGCGACGCGGGCCACCACGTCCAGCAACCGCGTCCCGGCCCTGCCTCGCGCAGGGCGCTCAGCAAGAGCTGCGTCGACGCGGCCAGCCAGGCCAGCAGGGCCGCCCGCTCCCGCGGCACCTCCAGAGCGGCGCGCGCAGCGGCGGCCTCGGCCGGCGGAGCGTCGGCAGGCCCCGCACCGACGATGGCGGCCCAGAAGCGGTCTCCCCCGCCCAGGTGCTTGATCAGGTCGGACAGCGTCCACTCGGGGCAGGTCGGCACCTGTGCGTCGAGACTGGGCGCGGCGGCGACTGCGGCGCGGAAGGCTGTCGACCGCTCGTCAATCAGTCGCAGCAGGTCCGGGAACTCAAGATTCGCTTCCACGCCGGTTGTCTACCACCGCGCTCCGGTGGTCGGACAGCGGTTTTCGCAGCCACCCTTCACCGATTGGAAATGCTCCGCCACGTCGTCAGTTCTGGTGGCTCCCCTCGTACCGATGGAAGGATCGCTGACCATGACCGATGCTGGACCGCTGCGCACCGACGAGGCCACGTTCATCGCGGCGGCCCGCTCAGGCGACGCGGCGCGGTTCGCACGATTCACGGAACGACATCGGCGTGAGTTGCAGGTGCACTGTTACCGGATGCTCGCGAACTACGAGGACGCGCAGGACATGACGCAGGAGACGTTCCTGCGGGCGTGGCACAAGCGAGAGTCGTTCAAGGGGAACGCGGCCCTGCGGACCTGGCTGTACCGGATCGCGACGAACGCCTGCCTCGACTTCCTCAAGAAGCGCACCGACCGCACACTCGTGACCGCCGAACTGCCGGGCGCGGGCGTGGAAGTGCAGTACCTCCAGCCCTACCCGGACCGGATGCTCCCGGAGGACCCGCAGGAGTCGGTGGTGGCGCGGGAGACCATCGAGCTGGCGTTCATCGTCGCCGTCCAGCACCTGCCGCCACGGCAGCGGGCGGTGTTCATCCTGCGCGACGTCCTCGGCTGGCCGGCGTCGACGGCCGCCGACGCCCTCGACCTGACCGTCGCATCGGTGACAAGTGCCCTGCAGCGGGCGCGCGTGACGATGCGCGAGCAACTGCCCGGCCGCCGCCTCGACTGGCGGATCCCGGCAACGCACGAGCTGTCGACCGACGAGCGCGCCGTGGTGAAGTCGTACATCGACGCCCATGAGCGCAACGACCTCGACGGGCTGAGGGCCCTGCTCCGCGACGACCTGCGCTTCGTGATGCTCCCCGGGCAGGCCAGCCCGATCGTCACGGCCAGGGACGCGGTCGACGGCTGGGTCTCCCACGGGCTCTTCCAGCACGGCTACGACGACTGGCGCTGCACCACCACGACAGTCAACCGCATGCCCGCCGCCGCGCTGTACCTCCGCAGCCCCAACGACCCGACGTACCGGTTGTTCACCATGGCGGTCCTGCACGTCGTCGACGGGAAGATCGCCGAACTCACCGGGTTCGACGCCAGCGACAAACCATGGCTGGGCCTGCCCGCGACGCTGTGATCGCACACGTCCCCACCGTCGGCGAGCCCAGCGCACGGGCCGGCGTCATCGCCTCGTCTCGTATCGGGTCAGCACCTGGCCGCCGGGGAAGGCTCGCGTCTCGACGAGGTTCAGGTTCACCCAGGTGTCGAGCGCGGTGAAGAACGGCGTGCCGCCGCCCACCAGGACCGGGTGGGTGACCAGGGCGTACTCGTCGATCAGCCCGGCCCGCATGGCCGCTCCGGCAAGGGTCGCGCCGAGGATGTCCATCGGCCCGCCGTCCTCGGCCCTGAGCCGGGTGATCTCGGTGACCGCGTCTCCGGTGACCAGGCGCGCGTTCCAGTCGACAGTGCGCGTCGTCGAGGAGAACACCACCTTCGGCATGTCCCGCCAGCGGCGGGCGAACTCGATCTCCGCCGGTGTGGCGCCGGGCCGCTGGTCGGCGGTCGGCCAGTGGGAACTCATCGTCTCCCACAGCTTGCGCCCGTACAGCGCCAGGTCGGTCGCCCCCACCCGGTCGGACCACCACCTGAACAACTCGTCGCTCGACGACCCGTCCGGTCCGTCACCCCCACTCCAGCCGAGGTCGTCGCCGGGCGCGGCGATGTAGCCGTCCAGGGTCACATTCATGCCAAAGGTCAGTTTCCGCATCCTGCCAGCCTCCTGTACGTCGATGACACAGGTACAGACGGGCGCGGCGCGGAAACCTCATCGGTACGGGATCTGCGTCGTCAGCCGTACCGCTGGGATGATTGCGGCCATGTGGAGGGAGTCGCGGTGACGGCCACGTCGCCGGTACGTGAATCGTTGGCGGTCTACCCCGGTACGTTCGATCCGTTCACGCCGGGGCACCGCGATCTGGTGGCCCGCGCTCGGGTGATGTTCGACCAAGTCATCGTCTTGCTCGCGGTGAACGCCGACAAGAACCCCACTGCCGACGCCACGGCCAGGGCCGTTCGCGTGCGCGAGTCCCTGCCGGCGGCCTGGGGCAATGTCGAGGTGGACACGTGGACCGGATTGACCACTGACTACTGCTCGCGCCGGGGTGCCACGGTCATCGTCCGTGGGGTGCGCACTGCTGCGGACCTTCGCTACGAGTGCCAGCTCGCAGCGATGAACGAGCAACTCGGCACTCAGACCGTCTGGTTGCCCGCCCGTCCGCAGCTGGTCGCCACGTCGTCGACTGCCGCACGCGGGTACCGCTCGGCGCAGTCGGCCCATGCCGGACGGTACCGCTCGTCATGGGGGCCAGCACCCAGCGAAGCGTACGAGGCGAGTCGCCGACCGGATGCACGGTGAGGACATCCGGCCCAGCGCGGGCCATATGATCCGCGTCCATGGTCCGCACCACACCTCCGCGTCCCCTGGACATCTCCGCACTCTTCCCCGAGCTGCGGGAACACTCCCTCACCGCTACCCGCCTGCATCCCCGACCGGGCGAGCCGACCGTCACGGACAGCTCGGTCGGCGGACCGCTGCTGTGGCCGGCCGACGAGGAATGGCCGGTCTGCGGCGACGCCGAGGCGCACGAGCCGTGGGACCTGACGACACCTGCCGCTCTGCGCCGCAGGCGGGAGATCCTCGCGACCGCGGAAGCCCGGAAACAGTTGCCGGGTGGGGATTTCTTGACCGCGGAGGAGCGGGCCGAACTCGATGCGGCCGATGCTCTGGACCTGGACGACCTGATCGACGATCCCATCCCGTTGGTCCCGGTCGCGCAGCTGTACCGACGGGACATCCCGGACTACGCCGGCCCGGACGGCACCGACCTGCTCCAGGTGCTGTGGTGCCCGGTGGACCACTCGGACCGGCACTACAGCCCTCGCGCCTTCCTCCACTGGCGCGACAGTTCCGCCGTCGGTCCGTTGCTCGAAGCCCTTCCCGAACCGTCGGTGATCAGCGACAGGTACCTGCCGGTTCCCTGTGTGGTGCACCCCGAGCAGGTCCGCGAATACCAGTACGCCGCGCTGCTCCCCGATGACCTACGCGCACGGCTCGACCAGTGGGATGACCACCAGGACGAGAGCCGTCCCCACTATCGGACCGACCTGTCGCTCGCACCGGGATGGAAGGTCGGCGGGTACGCGAACTGGTCACTGACCGATCCGTACCCGATGGATTGTGCTTCCTGCGGCACCACGATGGTCCTGGTCTTCGCTGTGGATTCGGGCGAGTGGAACGGCGTGCATTGCAGCTGGCGCCCGTCCGAGGAGGACCCGAGCGCGTCCCCGGACGTTGTTGGGGTACAGATTGGACGCGGGTACTCGCTGTACGTCTTCCGCTGCCCCGAATCATTCGACCACCCCCCGGCCACCGCGATGCAGTGACGTGGCTCCTTCGGACGCCCTCGGTGCTGTTGCACCGTGCGACCATCACCAGCCGGCACGGGCGTCGTTGGAGGGCGCATCATCGGGGGCTGCTGGCGACGTCATCCGACGCGTTCAGAGCGTGACCAGGAGCGAGGCCGTTGCCAGAGCGGCCATGACTCAGCCTGAACCACCTGGAGCATCAGGCAACGCGAACCAACGGCCCTCGACCACCTCGCGTAGGTGACCCTCCCGGGCAAGGTGGATACACGCCTCGACGATCTCCTCATGGTCGTAGCCATCATCGGCGGCCTCGTCGAGGAACCAGCGAATGCGCCAGGCGTCGAATGCTTCGACCGCGCGCCCGAGGACAGGATCGGTGACCAGGTCGACGTCGACTGCCCTGCCGTCAGAGCTGACCATGCGGCACCCCGCGCCGTGGACGGTGTACTCGATCCCGCTGCGGGTGACGCCCTCCCGGGGCAGTTCTCGGCGCGAGCGAACCGCTGCCAGAAGATCCGCGATGTCCGTGATGGGCAGCAAGTCGGCAAGTAGCCGACTGCGGATATCGCCCAGCTCAGCGGCGTACCGCCGAACAGCGGCAGTAGATGAAGCATCCTGCGGCATGCGTGAAGTATGACTGGTCCTGCTCACCGGGTTGATCGTCGCCTGGGCGCCGGAGATCCGCGTTGAGGGCGTATTCGCGGCGCCGAGGCTCCAGCGTGATGCTGGGCCTCGGCGCCCTTCGCCTTACTCGGCATAGCGGGGAACGCTACGACCTGCGGGTGTTCGGCCGATGGGGTGAATCTCGGTCGATCAGGCCTGCAGGTGTACGCGGCGGCGCCGTACGGCGAGCACCAGCACGGTGCCGAGCGCGACGGCGGCCGCAGCCGCGCCGACGAGAAGCATGGTGTTGTCACCGGTGATCGGCAGGCCCGGACCGGCGCTCGACGACGGCGACGGCGCTGACGGCGAGGACGGGGACGGCGATGACGGGGACGCCGACGGCGAGCCCACGGCGACCTTCTTCGCCGGCACGAAGACGCGCGGCTCGTCGCTGTCGTCGCCGCTGACCTGCGACGGAGTGTGGTCGTCCTCACCGTTCTCGCCGGCCATGATCTTCCAGCCCGCCGGGGCGTTGAACGTCAGCAGAACGTCGCCGGCCGGGAGATGAGCGAGACGGAAGAGGCCCTTGGTGTCCGTGACGGCGTCGGCGTACGTCGTCTTGCCGTCGGCACTGCTGGCGACGACCTTGACACCCGGGACGCCGGGCGTCTGGGGCGTCCACTCGGCGTCGAAAGACTCACCTTGGTAGACGTAGCCGCCGAGATCGCCGAAGGCGCCCGCCACCGGAAGCCGTGCGATGGTGGTGTTGTCGGCGTCGTTGGCCTCACCGTTGTCGGCAGTGAGTTCGAAGGCGACATATCCGCGACCGGTCTGCCACGCCACATGGTTGGTCTTACCGGTGAGCTCAACGGTCTTGGTGGCACCGGCGGCGAGGTCGAAGCCGGTCGACAGCTCGCCGTAGGTGACACCGTCGACGCCCTCGCTGTCGCCGCCGGTGTAGTGCACGCGCTTGGCGTCGACGGAACTCTTGTTCTTCACCGTGACCGTGATGGTGAAGGTCTCGCCCTCGGCGTAGTTGGCCTTGTCGGCGGCGGAGGTCACCGCGATATCCGGCTTCGGGTCGGCGGCCAGGGCGGCCGTTGCCGGAAGGACGGCCACGAGCACACCCACGAGGGCGGCAGCGGCAAGTTTGCGCATGAAGGTCTCCGTAATGGGGGTTGGGAATCAGCGCGATGCTAGCGGCCGGGCCAGTCGCTCCGCTGTCCCAACTGCGGATGCTGCCCGACCGACGACCGGAAGCACCGTGGTCGACACTCTCGGATCCGCCGTCGAACGGGCCCTGGCTGACAGAGCTGAGCCCGCCAAGATGCAGCCCGCGCCGCAATGTGGTCGACGAACCAGGCGAAGACTCGCTGTCGGTTCGAGGCCTGTTTGGACCGCGCTGCACCGATCCGGCTGCTGGAGCATGGCGAGGTCTACCGTGGCGGCGTTGCGGCCGTTGCTGTGCCGCACCAACCACCGGCCGGTCTGCCGCATGCGCTGCCGATCCGCGCGCAGCGTCGCGGCAACGATGTGGTCGTTGCGATGGATCGGGACGTAGGCATCAGGCCGCGATGATCCCACCCTCGCGCGCCCTTCAGCGGCAAGGCGGCACGAGGCGCGGGCGTGGCGGGCTCCCATGGCGTGGTTTCCATCGATGGCTACCGTATGGGTCGGCGTCCCCGCTCGGGGACGTGTCGCGGCATCTGCAATGCCACAGCAGGGCACTCAGTCGCCGATGAATCACACCGACGCGGAAGAATGATCGCCGCCATGCGGTGGCTTCAGGAGAGCGGATTGCATGAAGTTCCTTCTCACGTCGTCGGGCATCTCTAACCCGAGCATCACCGACGCGCTCGTCGACCTGCTGGGCAAGCCGATCGCCGAGTCCACGGCCCTGTTCGTCCCCACCGGCGTCTATCCCTTTCCCGGCGGAGCCGAGAGGGCGTGGAAGGCGGTTCACGGGCACGCCACGATCCCGCTGTGCCAGTTGGGTTGGAAATCCCTGGGGTTGCTGGAGCTCACCGCCCTGCCGAGCATCCGGGAGGAGAACTGGGTCCCGGCGGTCCGGGAGGCCGACGCTCTTCTCGTCTGGGGAGGCGACGTGCTGTACCTGACCTACTGGCTGCGCAAGTCGGGCCTGGCTGCCCTCCTGCCGTCGCTGCGTGACACGGTCTATGTGGGCGTCAGCGCCGGGAGCATCGCGGTCACCCCCTACAACTGCGACGCCGAATTCGACCTCGGATTCGTTCCCGACGGCAGCGACAGGGCGCAGGACGCCGACCGGGCGCTGGGGCTCGTGGACTTCACGCTGTACCCCCACCTCGATCATCCGGACATGGAGGACGTCGAGCTGTCCCACATCCAGAAGTGGGCGTCCGGAATCCCGGTCCCGACCTACGCCATCGACGACAGCACCGCCATCAAGGTGGTCGATGGCAGTGTCGACGTCGTCTCCGAAGGCGAATGGAGACTGATCAACCCCTGACCGGCCCCTAGGGCTTGGCCCGGCGCCTTGAATCCGCGCCATAGCGTGGCGGAATGGCAGCACCCCGCATGGCGCCGTCAACGATGGGCGGTCAGCTGACGTTCCTGTTCGCGGTGTCGGCGGGAGTGGCAATCGGCAACCTGTACTGGGCGCAACCTCTGCTCGGCTTCATCGCTGGTGATCTACACGCTGCGCCCGCGACGGCTGGATGGCTGGTCACCGCCACGCAGGTCGGTTACGCCGTCGGCGTACTGCTGCTCGTGCCGCTCGGCGATGTCCTCGACCGCAGCCGGTTCGTGCCGGTGATGCTGCTGGCCTCGGCCGCTGCGCTGCTGTTGTGCGCGCTGGCTCCGACGATCGGCGTCCTCCTGCTCGCGCTGGGCCTGCTCGGTGTCACGACGATCTCCGGGCAGATCCTCACGCCGCTCGCCGGGGACCTGGCCGGCGACACCCACCGCGGTCGGGTCGTCGGCGTTGTCGGGTCCGGCACTCTCACCGGCATCCTGGCCTCCCGCACGATCAGCGGGTTCGTCGCCAGCGCCGCCGGTTGGCGGACGGTCTACGTCCTGGCCTCGGTCGTCGCCGTGCTGCTCGCGGCCCTGCTCTACCGCGCGATTCCGCCGCTGCCACCACGGACGCGCGTGTCGTACCCGCAGCTCATCGTCTCGGTCGGCGCAATGGTCATGCGCGAGCGGGCGGCCCGGTGGACGCTCGTCCTCGCCGCCACCGGGTTCGCCGCGTTCTCGCTGTTCTGGACGGCGCTGACGTTCCTACTCAGCAGCCCGCCGTTCGGGTACCCGGTAGCGGTGATCGGGTTGTTCGGTATGGCCGGTCTCGCTGGTGTCCTCTCCGGCCTGCACGGCGGTCGTCTGCACGACCGGGGTTGGTCGCTTCCGGCCACCGGCGCGGCGTGGGTACTGGCCCTCGGTGCCTTCGCAGTCGCGGCCTTCGCCGGCCGGTCCGTAGCACTGATCATCATCGCGATCGTCATGATCGATGTCGCACTCCAGACGCAGGCTCTCCTCAACCGGGCGCGACTGTTCGCCCTCTCCGACGAAGCCCGCAGCCGGCTCAACACGGCGCTGGCCACCGCCAACTTCATCGGCGGCGCGATCGGCTCCGCCGCCGCGACCACGCTCTGGTCCGTGGGCGGTTGGGCAGCGGTCACGATCATGGGAGCAGCACTCTGCTGTCTCGCGCTCAGCGTGTGGACGCTGGGACGTCGTGGTCCACTCGTGATCCCGCGTCGCCAGGACGGACGGCTCCGCGACGGTGTCCGCTGACCCCCGGCCGTTCACCGTCGTCGCCGGTATCGGGCCGGCCCTGAGCTTCGTTCGCGCCCGGTCATGAGCGACCGCGCGCGGACCGCCGCGCGATGCAGCCCAGGGCAGGGCCACCGTGCCTCTCGCCCCAGCCCGGGCCCACGGCGGGAGGAGTTGCCTGAGTGGACCTTCACGCGACCGCGAACCGTGATCGTGCTGGTGCGGTCGCGGGGAACGCGGGCGGCCGGGACCCGGATGTCGAGGAGTTGGCGGTTGGCATTGCCGCGAAACGTGCCGTCGCCGGTGCTGGCGAGGCCGGAGTGGCAGCGGGCGCAGCTGAACGCGAGCAGCGGCAGGCGCGTGCGCAGGGCCCAGGACAAGACGATATGAGGACGCGTAGACATGATCCCTCTGAAGACCTGACGGAAGGCATGGAAAGAGAGCCGACGGTGACGTCGGCGACCGATGCACGGAAAGGTGTCAGGGCTACAGAGCGGGCGGTGTCACGCGGGGTGCGGTCCTCTCGTGAGTGAGTCGCGAAAAGACACGGTAGGACGGGACGGGCTGGCGCGGCTACCCATTTCTGTCATCGTGCCGAGCGCTGAGGGGCGACGTCGCGTTCTGGGTCATCAGCCGTTCCGGTAGGCGAGGGCGATGATCGGCTATTTCCATGGGCGATGAACGCCTCGCGACGCTTAGGAAGGAGGCATGACGAACGAGCGGACCGTTCCCCTGCTGCCGTGCCCATCCATCGACGACATCGAGAGCTTCTACGGAGTTCTCGGTTTCCACACCACGTACAAGCAACGCAAGCCCTACGCGTGTGTGGGGGTGCAGCGGGAAGACCTGCACCTGCAGTTCTTCGAGATCGCAGGATTCGACCCGGAGCAGTCCTACGGCTCGTGTCTCGTGCTCACCGCGGACATCGAGGGGCTGCACCGGGCCTTCGTCGCCGGCATGCGCGCCGCGTACGGCAAGGTACTGGTGTCCGGAACGCCACGGATGACCCGACCGAGGGCTCGGAAGAACGCCGACGGGTTGGGCGGATTCAGCGTCATCGACCCGGGCGGCAACTGGATCCGCGTCTTTCGGGACGCCGCCACCGCACCCGTGCCGGCCACCGCGCCTGGCGGGCGGCTGGCCAAGGCCCTCGCGAATGCTGTCGTGCAGGCCGATTCCAGGGGGAGCGTCGGACAGGCAGTTCGGATCCTCGACAGCGCGTTGGCCCGTCCACACCACGACGACGACCCGGTCGAGCAGGTGGAGGTCCTGGTCTACCGCGCCGAACTCGCGATGGTGCTCAGTGATCCGCAGACGGCGGCCGAGATGCTGGCCCGCGCCCGGTCCGTCACGCTCACCGACGACGAAGCCGAACGGGCGGCACCCGCGTTCGACAACGCCGCCGACCTCGCAGCAGCACTGCGCTGACTCACCGCAGGCCGGAGGCTGCCTCGCATCCGGCTGCAGAGCTGGGTCCCGGCCCGATAACTGGTCCCACCCGTTCGAGCGCGACTGGTAGCGTCGCCGACCATGAAGATCATGGGGGAAACATCGATGAGCCGCTCTCGACTCGTCCTGACCGGCCTCGCCGTTGCGGCGGCGATCGCGATGTCCGGCTGCGATCCGCAGCCCGAATCCGAGGCCACCGCGACCTCGCCGTCCCCGGCGGCTTCGAGCGCCGCCCCGACCGGCGGTGCGGCCACCACCACGCCCAGCGCCGCAGCCAACGACGCGGCGACGGTGAAGGCCTGCGCCGACATCAAGAAGGACATCAAGGACAACGCCGCCAAGATCACCAAGGCCGAGAAGATCGGCCCGCCTGCCGGGCACTTCGCGGTCAGTGCCCAGTGGGCCGCCGGGTCGGTCGCGATCCTGGCGCACGCGATGGGCGCCAACGAGGCGGTCACCGCCGCCTCCGAGAAGATCCAGAACGAGATGATGAGCCTGAGCGACGCGTACAGCAAGTCCGCCGACGCCAAGCCCAGCAAGAAGGCCCTGGAAACCGCAATCAAGGAGCTGGACACCGCCTGCCCCGCCGCCTGACCGGTTCGACCACGCAATCGGCGGTGGCCACCACCAGGGTGGTCACCGCCGATTGCATGTCCGCGCGGGCTGCGTCATAGACCGCAGCACGCGGTGCTCCCGCTCGTCGCTCGACCAACGGCATGCAGAGCGGTGGTCACCAGCGGCAGCGACGCCGGCACGGGTAGCCTCCACCGCCCGGCCCTCGCGGGCCACCCGGTGCCGTCGACACGGACGTCGGGGCCGGCGTCGTCGCGGGTGCCTTCGCCGTCGTAGCCGGCGGTGCGGCCGGCTTGGTGGTGGCGCCTCGGGTGGTTGCCGGCGTGCCCTTCGTCGGAGCTGACGGCCGCACGGACGGCGACGCGGTGACCGACGACGGCGAGGGCGACGCAGCGGACGGGACTGACGACGCGGCCAGTCGACTGTCGAGTTGGTAGTAGTCGGTGTACGCGGCGGCGTTCTCCAGGTAGGCCCGCGTCATCACGTCGGGCACGCCCCCGGCACGGCGTACCGTGTCGACACCCGCCTGCCAGGCGGCCGCGGCCAGGAGGTACGGATCTCCGGGCAGCGCGGTGAGCTCACGGACCAGACGGCACATCGCGTTTCCCAACACCGGCACCGCCTCCTGCGGATTCCACACCGAGGCGCCCTTCGGGGCGTTCTCCTGCCACAGGTCGTCGGAGAACCCGGCGATGCCCAACTGCCCGGACGTGCCCCGCTGCTCGGCGTTGAAGCCGGACAGCGCCATCAGCTGACCGGCGATCGCCGCCGGACTCACCTCAGGACACCGGCTCCCCGCCGCGACGACCGCGCCGACCAGCTCGTCGGGGAGCGGCACCGCCTCCGGCGCCAGCCCGTTCGCCGTGTACTGGGTCGAACCAGGGGAGGCGAACTGCGGCAGGCTCTCGTAGTAGGCCGCGTACTTCCCGGTCTGGCCGACGTAGTCGTTGGCCTTGCCGGGCACCCGGCCGGCCTGGCGCACCTCGGCGAGACCCGACCGGAACGCCGCGAGCGCCAGTCGCCACGAGTCGCCGTCGACACCGCTCGCGCGGACCTGACCGACGAGGTTGCACATCAGGTGCGCAAGCGCCAGAACGCTCGCCCCGGTGTCCTCGCGTTGAGCGCCGGGCCACGGCGCCCACTGCTTCCACTGCTCGTCGGTGAGCCCGGCGATGCCTCGACCACCCGAGGTGGTCCGCGCCGCCGCAGGGTTCAGATCGGACTCTTTCATGAGCTGACCGGCGAGGCGGGCGGAGGTCAGGGCGGGACAGGCGTGACCCGCCCGGTACACCGCGGTGAGCTGTTCCCCGGAGAGCGCGCGGCCGACCACGGCGTCCTTGTCGGCGTAGGCGAAGCCCCATCCGAGGCCGACCACCAGCACCAGCACGATCAGTGCCGCCACCCCGGCGCGCATGCCGCGGTCGGTCCCGATGAGCGTCCGTAGCCCGAAGCCCCGCACCGTGTTCCACCCTTTCCCGGTAGCAGCCACGTCTTATCAACGTGGACGGGAGCGCGCTCGTTCATTCGAATAGACATCGACGGGGAGGATTTTGCCCGGCGTCTAAGCGCGTGAACCGAGCGGGGTACCGCGCCCGTTCAGTGAACGTGACTGCGATCGGGCTGAGGATCCGCCGACGAGGCGCCCCACTGCACAGTGAGTGGCACGGCGCGACGGCCGTCATCTCACACCCCCTTGATCAGCCGCTGGACCTGTGGCGGTTGCTGCGCGCCGAGGCGCCCCCCGACATCCTGGTCGTGCCGTCGGACCGTGCGCTGCGCGAACCGGGCTGCGCCACGCTCCTGCGGGCCGTCGTGCAGGAGGCCGCGGGGATCGGCGGGACCGGGCGGGTGTGGTTGGCGGCCGACCGGGTGGGGCGGCCCGACGAGGCGTACGCCCCGTGGCTGACCGACCTCGCGGCACGTACCGGACTGGAACTGCTCGCCCCGGACGGCCCGGTCGTCGCGGTTCCCGGCGGGACCCGGTACGCCGCGGGCGGCACCGGCGCCTGGGGCTGGCGATCATTCCGGGGCAACGGCGGCTGCCCGGTCAGCGCCAACCGCTGCCCCACCCCGGCGTGGGAGCCAGCCCTCCCTGACCGGCCGGCAACGCTCGGGCGGCTGGTCGCGGACCCGGTGCCGGCCGGCATGCTGCTGCGCGCGGCCACCTCGGCACCGGCCGCCGCGGGGGACCCGGCGTACCGTATCCCGGTCGACCCGCGCGGGCCGGTGCTCGCGCTCCGCAACGCCGGCCTGCCGCCGGTTCCGCCGGCGGATGTCGCGGCGCTCTTCGCCGGGCTGCCGGCACACTTTCCGGTACGGGTGGAGACGGCGTTGCTGGACCCGTCGGACGTCACGCCCGAGCCGGCGTGGTTCGACGCGCTTGCCGCCCTGCTCGGCGGCGACCGGCTGCCGGAACCGACACCGATCGAGCCGGCCTGGGAGACGGTGCCGGTGATCAGGGACGGCTGGTGTCGCGTCGGGGACCGGCTCTACCGACATCAGACGGTGCCGGGGCTGCTCGCGGAAGTGGTGCCGTCCGGGGTGCTGCTGCGCCGCGAGGGTGGGTACGGGTCGCCGGACCTGGCGTTCGTCGACCCGGTGGCGGGGCAACTCGTGTGGCGGCCGGAGACGTCTCCGGCGATGCTTGCGGCGGTCCGCCAGGCGGGCGGCTCGACGGAGCGGGCGATCCCCGACGACCCGCCGGTCGCGCCGATGGTGGCCGAGCCGATGGTGGCCGAGCCGCCGCCCGCGCGTCCCACCTGGGCACGCGCGGGCTCGGTCGCGCTGACCCTTCCACTGCCACCGCGTCCGGTCGCCCCGCCGGTCATCGAACCGGACGCCCCGCAGGTCGCTGCCGGGTCACCGGCCGCCGACCCGCTCGCACCCGATCCGCCGCTCACTCGCACTCCGGTCGACCCCGAGCGGCCCCGGTCGGACGAACCCGCGCCACCGCCCAACCGCACGCAAGCCAGCAACGTTGAGCCCGTGCTGGACGAACCCGCGCCACCGCTGCGCCTGGCCGGCATCGGGCCGATCCCGGCCATGCGGACCATTTCCGGCCCGGATGTCGCCGACGCGCCTGTTGTGGACGAGGAGCAGCGCTGGGTGCGGGCGTCGGCCGTGCCCGTGCCCGACCGGCCCAGCACCCTGGAGGAGCAGTCCGCGCTGGCCGCGGCGATGGGAGCCGCCTTCGACGACTCGATCACCACGGTGAACGCCGCCCTCGCCGCCTGGCCTGCTCTGCGGCAGGACATCGCGGCGGCGGAGAAGTCGGATCTGGTCGCGGTCCGGGCGTTCCTCGGCCAGAGCGGCGCGTCGGCCGACGAGGTCAACGCCGCGGTACGAGCGGGTCGGATGCCCACCACCCCCGGCTATCTGCCCTGCCTGGTTTCCGGACTGCGCCGGCTGCCGCCGTGCCGCCGGGCGGTGGTCGGGCAGGGCCGGCTCGGCGTACCGGCCCGCCGGCTGTACGCGGAGGGCACCACGCTCGTCGAACCGGCGTTCCGCAGCGTCAGCGCCCGGACCGACGTGGCGACCGAGGAGGCGGATGTGGACTTCCTGGTGTGGTCGCGCACAGCCCGGCAACTCGGTGCGTTCGCCGAGCACAGCGACCTGGACGAGGCGGTGTTTCTCGCCGGTTCCCGATTCAAGGTGCTGGCGATTCGCGACGAGCCGAACGCCGACCGGACCGCGCTGCCCGCCACCGTGGTCCTGTTGCGTGAGCTGCTGCCGAGCGACACCGAGAGCGATCGCGCTCTCGACGACGACCGGGCAGCTCTCCGGCGGCTGGATCGGGCGTTGGACCGGCGGCGGTCCAGCGTCCCCCGGCTGGTCACCGACGCCCGCACCGCCGGGCGCCTGGCCGGGCCACCGTTGGGTTTCGTCGACCAGACGCTGACCACGAACGCCTCACTGACCTCGTGAAAGGTGACCTCGGATGCGCCTCCGACGGTTCGTCTCCACCGCCACGGCCGGGCTCTGCGCCGTGGTCCTCGGCACCGGCCCGGTGTGGGCGGCACCCGTCGCTCCCCCGCTGCGGACCGGGCAGTGTCTGCCGGCGCCGAGCAGCTCGAACCGGGACATCCCGTGGCCGCAGCGGCACCTGACGCCGGAGCGGGCGTGGACCCTCACCGAGGGCGCGGGCGTGATCGTCGCCGTCCTGGACTCCGGGGTGGACGGTCGCAGCCCGCAGCTCTCCCGACGGGTGTTGTCGGGTGTCGACCTGACGCGTGCCGGCGGCGGACGGGCCGACTCCGACTGTCTGGGGCACGGGACGTTCGTGGCGGGCATCATCGCGGCGGCGCCCGCGGCGGGCACCGGTTTCGTCGGCGTCGCGCCGAAGGTACGGATCCTGCCGATCCGCATCACCGACCGGCCGGAGGGAGCACCCGAGGCGATCGCCACGGGTATCCGTACCGCGGTGGACCGGGGTGCGGACGTCATCAACGTCTCGGCCGGCACCACCGTGCGGAGCTCGGCCATGGAGAGCGCGGTCCGCTACGCCGAGCAGCGCGACGTGGTGGTGGTCGCCGCGGTGGGCAACCGCGCCGAGGGGACCGGCGTCCGCACGTACCCGGCGGCGTTCCCCGGCGTCCTCGCCGTCGGGGCGATGGGCACCAGCGGGCGGCGTTCCGACGCCGCCGCGCAGAGCGCACCTGTCTCGCTGGTCGCCCCGGGTGAGGACGTGGTCAGCATCGGTCCGCGCGGCCCCGGCCACTGGCAGGGAAGCGGCACCAGCTACGCCACGCCGTTCGTCGCCGGGACCGCAGCGCTGGTCCGGGCCTACCGGCCGGGGCTGAGCGCGGCGCAGATCCGGCACCGCCTCCAGGCGACCGCCGACCTGCCCGCCGCGGAGCTGCCGGACGCGCTGTTCGGCTGGGGCGTCGTCAACCCGATGGCCGCCGTGGCGACGGTGCTGCCCGAGGAGGGCAGGGCGGGCACGGTGTCGGGTGCGGCGAGGCGCGCGGCAGCCCCGGACCTGGAGAAGTCCGCCGAGGTGGGCCCGTTCCTGGCCGCCGGGGTGGCACTTGTGCTGTTGGCCGCGGCTGGTGGTGCGGTCCTGGCCGTTCTCGGTCCCGTCGGTCACCGCCGCCGCTGGCGACCGGCGCGGGCGGTGCACCCGTACCGGCCGGCCCCTGCCCTGCCGGACCCTGCCGCGCCGGGCTCAGCCGCGCCGGGCTCTGCCGCGCCGGACGTGGAGCCTGCCCCGCCGGTGCGCTGACCGCGACCGGCGGGGCGATGCTCCGCCGGGTCACTCGAGGACGGGGGTCTGCACCAGACGTAGGGTACGCCTGCGGTCGATGTACTGAGCCCGACCGACCGGCAGCGTGCGGGGGCGCACCCCACCGAGGAAGGATCCCTCCTCGCGCGGGCAGGAGAAGAGGACCGCCGCGTTGCCCAGCTCCCAGGTGCGCCGGACGACCTGGTCCATCATGGCGCGGGAGGCGCCCGCCGTCCGTCGTGCCACGATCAGGTGCAGCCCGATGTCCGCGCCGTGCGGAAGCAACGGTAGGAGATGCTGGAGGGGTTTCTCGGCCTCGGCCAGCTCGAAGTCGTCGACGAGGACGAAGATCCGTCCCCCGGTCCACCAGTCCCGCGACGGCAGCCGACTCGGGATGATGTCCGGGCCCGGCACCCGGTCCTTGAGCAGCCCGGCCGCCTCCTGAAGGGCCGTGGAGAGTGAGCCCCCGCTGACTGAGTAGCCGATCTGGTGGTCCTGCGGCACCGCGTCGTACAACTCGCGGCCGAAGTCACCGAAGATGATCCGCGCCTGGTCGGCGGGGTGGTGCGCGGCGATCGAGCGGGCCAGGTGGCGCAGCAGCGTCGTCTTGCCGGTCTCGGCGTCGCCGAAGATCAACAGGTGCGGGTTGGTGTCGAAGTCGTGCCACAACGGTTCCAGCTTGACGTCGTCGAGGCCGAGGGCGAGTTGGACGTCGGCGCTCGGCCGGGCCGCGGTCGGTGCGGGCAGCGCGGTGGCGGGCAGCCGGTTCGGCAGGAGCCGGACCTCCGGCGCGCGCGGCAGTGTGCCGGCGGCGACCGCGTCGACCAGGTCGGCGACCCCGTCGGCCAGGTCCTCGGTGCCGCTGTCGCCGTCGACGCGGGGCAGCGCGCCGAGGAAGTGCAGGCGCTCGGGCACGATGCCGCGTCCGGGGATGGCCGGCACCGTGGCCGCGAACTTGCTGTTGATCTCGGAGTCGACGGGGTCACCGAGGCGCAGCTCGAACCGGGTGCCGAGGACGTCACGCAGCCAGGGCCGCATCTCCGCCCAGCGACGTGCGGCGACGACGAGGTGCACGCCGAAGCCCAGGCCGCGGGCGGCGATGTCGGTGAGCCGCGGCTCCAACTCGTCGAAGTCCTGGCGTACGGAGAACCAGCCGTCCACGACGAGGAACACGTCGCCGTACGGGTCCTGGTCGCGCAGGCCACCGGCGGCGCGGATCCGGCGGTAGCTCGCCATCGAGTCGATGTTGTGCCTGCTGAACAGGTTCTCCCGGGCGGCAAGCACGTTCGACAGCTCCAGCACGGTCCGGGTGACGCGGTCCCGGTCGAGCCGGTTCGCCACCGAGCCGACGTGCGGCAAACCGGCGAGCGAGGCGAGGCTGCCGCCGCCGAAGTCGAGGCAGTAGAACTGCACGTCGTCCGGGCCGTGGGTGAGCGCGAGCGCGCACACCAGCGTCCGCAGCAGGGTGCTCTTGCCGCTCTGCGGCCCACCCACCACACCGACGTTGCCGCGCCCGCCGGACAGGTCGGCGACGAGCAGCTCACGACGTTGCTGGGCGGGCAGGTCGAGCAGCCCGACCGGGACGGTGAGCGGTTGGTAACCACCGATCGGGCACAGGCCCCGAGCCGGGTCCTCGGTGAGGGGTGGCAGCAGCCGGTCCAGGGTGGCCGGTTCCCGCAGCGGCGGCAACCACACCTGGTGCGCGGCGGGGCCGAGACCCTGCAGACGCTGGAGCAGCACCTCGGCGAGCATCGGCGGCTTCTCGCCGTCCACGTCGTCGGGGACGTCCGGGGGCGGCGCGACCGGCTCGACGTGACCGGTGCCGAAGGGGACCAGGCCGGTCTGCGCGGCGCCCCGCCGGGTCCGCCCAGTCCGCCGGTACGGGCCGGAGGAGTAGGCGGCCTTGAACCGGGTCAGGGTCTGGATGTCCGAGCGCAGGAATCCGTTGCCCGGCACGTTAGGCAGCTCGTACGCGTCGGCGACGCCTAGCACGCTGCGGCTCTCCATGGCGGAGAAGGTGCGCAACCCGATCCGGTACGACAGGTGCGACTCGATCTGGTGGATGCGTCCCTCGTCGAGCCGTTGGCTGGCCAGCAGCAGGTGCACGCCGAGAGAACGCCCGAGCCGGCCGATCATCGCGAAGACCTCGATGAACTGCGGCTTGCTCGTCAACATCTCGCTGAACTCGTCGACCACGATGAGCAGGGCCGGCATCGGTTCCAGCGGGGCGCCCTCGGCGCGTGCCCGTTCGTAGTCGCGCCGGGAGGCGTGGTTGCCGGTGGCCCTCAGGTGTTCCTGGCGGCGGACCAGTTCGCCGGTGAGCGCGTCGCGCATCCGGTCGACGAGTTCCAGCTCGTCGGCCAGGTTGGTGATCACCGCCGCGGTGTGGGGTAGCCGGTCGAAGCCGAGGAACGCGGCGCCGCCCTTGAAGTCGACGAGGACGAGGTTGAGCTCGGCCGAGGTGTGCCGGGTGGCGAGCGCGAGCACGAGCGTCCGCAGCAGCTCGCTCTTGCCGGAGCCGGTCGCGCCGATCAGCACGCCGTGCGGGCCCATGCCGTTCTCGGCCGACTCCTTGAGGTCGAGTTCGATCGGGGCGCCGGAGGTGGAGATGCCGATCGGGACGCGCAGCCGCTGCGCGGCCGGTCGGTTCGCCCGGTAGGCGTCCGGGTCGAAGGTGTGCAGGTCGGTGATCCCGAGCAGGCCGGCCAGGTCGTAGTCGGTGGCCAGCGGTTCCTCGGTGTCGACGGCCTGGCCGATGCGGTAGCGGGAGATGCTGCGGGCCAGGGCGTCCACCATCGGCAGGCCGAGGGTGTCCGGGCGGCACAGCCGGTCGTGGGACGGCTTGCCGAGGTGGTCGAAGGTGACCAGGTGCAGGTCCTCCGGGGTCACCTCGGCGACCAGGGTCTGCGCTCGGGCCTGCACGTCGAGGGCGCCGGCGGTGTCCAGGACGACCGTGTTGCGGTAGCCCTCCACCGCGAGCCGGTGCTCGGCGTGGATCGTCGGCCCGTCGAGCACGATGACGGTGAACGGTTCGGACGCGGTGATCGGGGTGTCCGGCTCGAACGCCGGGCGGTCGGCGACGCCGAGCCTGGCGAGCAGCGCGTCGAGCCCGGGCAGGTCCGCGGCGACGAGGCGGCGGGCGCCGGCACCGTCGGGCTCGTCGTCGTGTTGCGCGTGCGGCAGCCACTTCAGCCAGTCCCACTCCCGCTGCTGGCCGGGTGCGGCCAGGCACACGACGACCAGGTCACCGGGGGCGTGCGCGACGGCGAGTTGGGCGAGCACCGCGCGGGCGAGGCCGCGCGCGGCGACCGGGTCGCCGGTGAGTTGGACGCGGGCGAACCCCCGCAGGTAGACGGCGACCGGCGCGTCGCGCAGGGTCGAGTAGGCGCGGATGAAGCGGCGCAACGCGTGCGCGGCCATCGGCTCCAGCTCCTCGACAGGTTTGCTCTGCGGCGCGACGAGTGCTGTCGTCGACTTCCGGACGCCGACTCCGACGCGCACCTCGCCGAAGTCCTCGTGCGCGGTGCGGCGTTCCCACAGTCGGCGGCTCAGCGCGTGCGACCAGAGCGCCCGGGGGTCGGGGTGCTGCCAGCGTGCCGCACGGTACTGGTCGATCAGCGCGGTGCGGGCCCGCCGGCGGATCTGGGTGAGGTAGCGGTGGTAGTCGCGGCGGTCACCGTGCATGCGTTCCTTGTGCTCGCTCGCCGACCGGAAGAACGGCACGACGACACCGGCGACCACCGACACCGCCATCAGACCCATACCGATGTACGCGAGCACGCCGGCGTCGCGCCGGACGAAGACGAGCATCATCGCCATCGACCCGAGGCCCATCGGTATGTAGAGCCAGATCTGCCCCATCCCACCCGCGGCCGGCTCCGGCACCGGTGGTGGGGGCTGGAGTTCGATCTCTCCCGGCGGCGCCACCGGACCGGCGGTGCGTGGGCGGCGGACGAAAGGCGTGGTGCCCACCCGCGTACTCCCGTCGTTCGTGGAGGTTTCCCCCCGACCTGGGGCCGGCCCCGCGTCGACGGGACCGGTGGTATGCCGCCGCCACTAGCGTGGCGGCCCTGATCTGGCGAGATCTGGTCGGCGTTCCGCGACAGGAGGGAATCGGGTTCGAACGATGGACGAACTGGTTCAGCATCGCACGGCAGCGCCGGTAAGGCTACGTTTTGTCCTGAAAGATGCGGTTGCTGACATGGCGGTGCCGGTCGAGACACCGCTCATCGACGTCCTCCCCGTGGTCCTGTCCACCCTCGACCCACAGGCCGGCGACCACGGCGCCGGCCACGACGGCTGGGTCCTGCAACGGCTCGGCGAGGCGCCGCTCGACGAGGAGCGCACCCCTGCCGACCTCGACCTGCTCGACGGCGACACCGTGCACGTACGGCCACGGGCCGGCGCGCTCCCTCCGATCGGCTACGACGACCTCATCGACGGGCTCGCCGAGCAGGTCGAACGGCACCAGGGCACCTGGACGCCGGGCCGGCTGAGGGCGATGCTGCTGGCGTTCGGCGGGCTGGCCGTCCTGACCGGGTTGCCGGTGCTGGCGCTGGGCGGGCCGCCGGCGTACCGGGCGCTCGCCGCCGCGACGGCGGCGCTGCTGCTCGTCGGCGCGGCGGGCCTGGCCAGCCGGGCCGCGACCGACCCCGTGGCGGGCACCCTGCTGGCCGGCTGCGCCGCCGCGTACGCCGCAGCGGCCGGGTGGACGGCAACCCAGTGGGCGGCGCCCGGCACCTCCTGGACGGTCACCGTCTCGGCGGTCTGTCTCTGCGCACTCGCCGCGGCCTGCGCCGGCTTCGCCGCGGTCGCCGACGGCGCGCTGCTGTTCACCGGCGCGATCACCGCCCTGCTGCTGACCGGCACCCCAGCCGTGGTCGCCGCCGCCGGCGGGTACGACACCCAGCGCGTCGCCGGGACCACACTTGTCGTCACGCTGATCGTGATGATGGCGCTGCCGCTGCTGGCGTTCCGCCTCGGCGGGCTGCTGCTGCCGATGATGCCGCGCCGGCCGGAGCAGCTCTCCGACGACATCGACCCCATCCCGTACCGGTTGGTGGTGGAGCGCGGCAACGCCGCCGTCGGGCACCAGTCCGCGCTGCTGATCGGGGTCGGGGCGGCGCAGTTGCCGCTGGCCACCCTCCTGGTGCTGCCCGGCGGCACCTGGCCACGGGTCCTCGGCCTGGTCACGGCCGCGCTGCTCCTGCTGCGCGCGCGCCACCTGACCAGCGCCGTCCAGCGCTGGACGGTGCTGGCTCCGGCGACGGCTCTCGTCGTCCTGGTGCTGCTGGGCTGGGGCGGCGAGCAACAGTTCTACCTGCGTGTGGTGGCGCTGCCGCTGCTCGCCACGATCGGCCTGGCTTTCCTCGCTGCGAGCACGGTCCTGCCCGGGCGGCGGCTCCGGCCGTACTGGGCGCGGGCCGCCGACATCCTCGAACTTGTCGTCGCCCTGGCGGTCCTGCCGGTGCTCGGCGCCGTGCTCGGCGTTTATGCCGCGATCCGGGCCTGGGCCGGCTGAGGTGCGCTCGCGGAGGGACCAGGTCCAGGCGTACCTGTTCGAGGCCGGGCGGCTGATCGGTGCGTTGATGAAGGGCCGCCCGGAGGGCGACGACCCGCCGCACCGGCGGTTCACCATCGGGACGGCCGTGGGACTGCTGCTCACCGTGCTCATCGCGGCCGGCTTCGGCATCTACGGGCTGCTCCGCCCCGGTGGCAGCGACAAGTGGCGCAAGCCCGGCTCGATCATCGTCGTGAAGGAGACCGGGGCGCGGTACCTGCTGCTCGGCGGCGAGCTGCGGCCGGTGCTCAACTACGCGTCGGCGGCGCTGATCCTGCAGAGCGCCGCCCCGGTGCAGTCGGTGTCGCGCAACTCGCTCACCGGGGTGCCGATCGGTGCGCCGGTGGGGATCCCGGACGCGCCGGACGCGGTGCCGACCGGCAAACAGCTCTACCGGGGCGCGTGGACGGTGTGCACCCGGCGCCCCCTGGACCGCACCAGGGCGGAGCGCACCACCCTGGTCCTCGACGACGTGCCGGGCCGGGACCCGGGCGCGCTCCTGGTCTCCACGCCGGACAACGGGCTGCACCTGGTGTGGCAGAGCCGTCGGTATCGCCTCGCCGGTGACCAGACCCGGGTCGCGCTGGGTTACGGCGGCGTGCCCCCGGTACGGGTCACCGAGGCGTGGCTCAACCCGATCGACTCCGGGCGTGACCTGGTCGTACCGGTGATCACCGGGCGCGGGCAGGCCGGGCCGGTGGTCGGTGGCATCCCGTCGGTGGTCGGGCAGATCTTCGAGGTGGCGAACCCGGCGCTCGCCACGCGTGAGCTGTACCTGGCCCGGACGGACGGGTTCGCGCCGGTCAGCCGTACGGTCGGCGCGCTGCTGCTCGGTGACCCCGCCAGCCGGCGCTCCTACCCCGGTTCGGCCCCTCGCCCGATCCCGGTGGACGCCGACGCGATGCAGGCCGCGCCCATGCTCGGCGGCGGTGAGTACGTCACCGGCTTCCCCGCGGAGCCCCCGCCACTCGTCAACGACCTGGGCGGGGCCGTGCCCTGCGTACGGCACAGCGTCGCCTCCGGCAGCGTGCGGTCCGAGACGCTCGCGGTCGCCGACGCCGCGCTCGACCGGGCCGTCGCGGTGCCCGCCGACCCGAGGGCGGCCGGGCTGGCGGACGAGGTGGTCCTGCGCACCGGCAGTGGGTTGCTGCTGCGCGACCGCCCAGCGCCCGGCGCGGTGCCCACCGGCGTCTACCTGGTGTCCGAGTTCGGGGTCAAGTTTCCGCTACCTGACGACACGGCGACCGACTCGCTCGGCTACGCCGGGGTATCGCCCACGGACGTGCCCCGGGAGTTCCTCGCCATGTTGCCCAGTGGGCCGGCGCTCGACCGGGACGCCGCGCTCACCGGTCGGACCTGGGGCCGCTGATGCGCCCACCGTCCGCCCCGGCCGGCCCCGCCCCGGCCGAAGCGTGGACCAGGACGTCGACCTCGTCCGGCGTGATCGTGGTGCGCGCCCGCTGCTGCGGGGTGAGCCGGGCGACGAGACCGGACAGCACCGACCGGACCTCGGGTGGCGGTGGTTCACCCGGCAGACCGACCTGGATGGTGAGCCGGGTGCCATCGGTCGGGCGGTGGCGTGGGTCGTCCCGGTCCGCGCGCAGGTGCGGTCGGCGGACCCACAGCCCCCATGCGGTCGGCTCCACTGTCCACCCGTCGGCGAGCCGGTAGGCATCGCCGTCCCTGGGCAACCCCGCGACGACCGCCGGCGGCGTCACCGGAGCTGGCGGCCGGCCCGGCACGCACCTCAGCCGGGTCACCGGAGGAGTCCACCAACCCCCACCGTCGGGGTCCACCGCGGCGGACACCAGGCGTTGTTCGTCGTCCAGGGTGGGCAGACCCGTCGCCACCTCCACCGGCCTCCCCCACCGCCCGGCGAGATCGCTGGCGAGGTCCACCACCAGCGACAGCGGTACGCCGTACGGCGTCAGCAGCACCGACGGGTCGAGCGCGTCCACGACGGTACGGACCGCCCGCGGGTCCGGCGGATCGAGGCCGGGACGGCCGATCACCATCACGGCCCGCTCGCTGTCCGCCGGGATGGCGTACACCGGGTCGTCGGAGGAGACCGGCGTCCGGTCCGTGGTCTGCCGGTACACCCACAGCCCGGCCGGAACCGACCGCGCCCGCAGAGCGCCCCCGGTGTGCCGAGCGACCGTGTCGATCTCCGGTTCCCAGTGCGGGCGGGGGTGGCGCAGACCGGCCGGCGTCGACGGCCCGGAACCGGTGGACCGCCGCCAGCCCGCGTCCGCGTACAGGGAGCCACCGGGTACGAGCAGCACCGGCCCGTCCGGGGCGTACACGTCGGCCTGCACCTGTCGGGACAGGGCGGCGGCCGGGGACGCGTCGAGGTCCGGCGTGGCGCCCGGCCCGAGGGCGGTACCGGCGCCGGAGATGGCCAGCCGGACCGCTGTGCCGGGCTGGACCAGCGCCGGTAGTGCCTCGGTGATCGCCGCCCAGTCCTCCGGACCGGCGACCTCGCCGACGACGGTGACCACGCCGGGTGCGCTGGGCAACCGGGCGGCCGCGACGGCGACGACGCCGCCCGGGTCCGGGCCGACCACTGCCACACCGTCGGCCAGCCAGCGCAGGGCACCGGGGGATTGTCGACGCGGCCCGGGTTGGGTGGCTGCGGGAGGTGCCATCAGGGGTGGGCCGCCGGTGGATTGGTCAACTGGGACTGGTCGGGCGTCATGCAGACGACGACCTCGAACCGGCGTGACGCACGCCGCGAGGGGAGGGCATCCCGCGATCGTAAGCGTTCGATGTTTCTTGTGGGGAATCGGCGACTGAGAGTTTGTTGAATGGCTAATCGGTCGGGGCCGGCGTCGTGGTGCGGCGGACCGTCGCGGCGACGACGAGCGCGCCGTCCGCAGCCGTCACGCTGAATCGCTCCAGCCGGTCCATCGGCACCGGGCACGCGCCGGTGAGGTCCTGGGTCTGCCCCGTTCCGGTCAGCCCGGCGATGTCGTAGCTGTTGCCGGCGACGTCGGTGACGTAGAAACGGTAGTTGCGACCCGCTTCCAGGCCGGACACGGTGGCCCGCACGGCAGCGTCACCACCGTTTGGCGACACCGTCACCGACAGGACGGCGCCGCTGGCGCTTCCTCCGGAGTCCGCGACCAGCGCGACCGGCGGCGGCGACTCATTCAGGAGGGACTGGCCGAGCACGCCGCCGATGGCCAGCAGGACGACAAGCACCAGGCCGCCCGCGGCCAACAGTGGCTTGCGGCGTAACTGCCGGCCGGAGCGCGACCCGGGACGGGCCGGGCCGGACGGCCGGGACGCCGGGCGTCGCTCCGCGTCGGCACGCGACGGCGGGGCGGACCCCGTCACCGGACGCGCGCCCCCGCGCATGGCCGTCGCGGCGATCGGCACGCCGAAGTCGGCGACGAGTTCCCGCCGGTCCCCCTCCCCGAGGACGGCGAGCGCGAGCACGGCGTCGCCGAGGACCTGGCTCTCCTGCAGACAGTCGGCACAGTGGGCGAGGTGCTCCTCCACCTCCCACTGCTCGCTGCCCGAGATCCGGCCGGCGACGTAGAGCGCGATCTTTCCGCGCAGCTCCGGCTCGTCACATCCGATGTCGCCCACTGGGCATCAAATCCTCATGTCCCTGGTCGCCCCCCGTCCACACATCCCCCTGCCACCTGGAGAACGAGTGCGACGGTGCGCCGGTTCAGCAGTGGAAGATTTCATCGTCCACCGCTCGGTGCCGAGGTTTCCGGCTCGGACGCGGCGGTGGGCTCGGCGGCGACGGGTTGCTCGCCGGGGCCGTCGGGGCGGCGGCGGGTGGAGCGGCGCAGCCGGATCACCAGCAACGCGCCGGCCACCAGGGCGGCCACCATGGTGAGCAGGACGGCGATCTGCGCCACCGTGCCGGTGCCGGCCACCCCGCCGCTGGTGCCGGCCGACTCCGGCGGCACCGACTCGGTCTCGTCCGGCAGGTCCTCGACGACCGCGGCCTCCGGGTCGATCATGCCGTGCCCGTAGGGACTGCCGGGCGGCGCTCCACCCATCTCGTCAGCGGTCAGCACGATCCGACGGGCGACCTGGACCGCCGACAGCCGCGGATGCGCGGCCCGCACCAGCGCCGCCTCTCCGGCGACGAGCGCCACCGCGTACCGGGTGCCGCTGCCGACGAACCCGGTGGTGCCGGTGATGCCGAGGCTGGAGACGTTGACGCCGGGCGCGACGACGTCCACGGTGTCGGTCGCGTACTCCTCGGCCGCCTTGCCGTCCGCGCTCACCCCGCCGACAAGCAGCAGGTACTCCGGCAGCAGGTCGGCCGCTCCGGCGTTCCTGGCACCGGCGGGGGCGCCCGCGATCACCACGATGTCGCGGGACAGCGCCTGCTCGATCGCCCGTCGCACGTTCTCGTCGGTGACCGTGACGTGGTCGCCCAGGGCGATCACGGTGGCGCCGGCGGAGGCGGCCACCTCGATGGCGGCGGCCTGGTCGGCCGGGCCCACCGGCTTGCCGTCGGTGGCGATCCGGATGGGCAGTACGACCGCGTCGGGCGCGACACCGGCGAAGCCACCACCCGTCGGTGCGCTCGCGGCGATCAGGCCGGCCATCGCGGTGCCGGTGCCGAGGCAGTCGGTGTCGCCGCGCCGGCCACCGGTGACCATGTCCGCGCCCTGCGCGACCCGGCCGGCCAACTGCGGCAGCCGCCCGTCGACTCCGGAGTCGACGACTGCCACCAACTGCCCGGCGCCCCTGGTCCGGGGCCACACCCGGTCGGCGGCCAGTCGGGTGGTGGCCCAGGTGGAGCGGTCGCTCGCGACCGTGGCGGCGACGCATGCGCCGCCCGGCCGGGACGTCGGCAGCGGGTCGGGCCCCGAGGGTGGAGCTCCCGGTCCGGTGGGGGTGGACGGGGGCACCGCGGTAGCCGACGGGTCTCCTGGCCGGGTCGGCAGCACGCCGTACTGCACGCCGGGTCCCACGGCGTCCCAGGGCAGCACGACGTACCACCCCGGAGTCAGCTTGTCCGCATCGGTGAGCGCCTTGCCGTCCGGCTGTCGACGTCCACTGTTGAGGTTGAACAGCTCGTCGGCCCGCCCGGCGTCACCCAGGTAGCGCCCGGCGATGTCGGTGAGGGTCTGCCCCTGGCCCGAGCTGCTCGCCGTGACCGTGGCGTACAGCACGTACTCGTCGACCGCGGCCGAGGCCGGGGCGGCCGGTGCCAGCACGGCGAGCAGCGCGACCACCAGGGCGGCCACCGCCCACCGGCGCGTCGATCGGACCGTCACCACGGCCTCCTAGCGCGCGAAGTCACGTTTCACCAGTTCCTCGTGCAGCGCCCGGAGCGCGTAGAACGTCCGGGACTTCACCGTCCCCTCGGGAACGGACAGGTTTCGGGCGGCCTCGGCGACCGAACTCTCCCGGAAGTAGATCTCGATCAGAGCGCTGCGTAGCCGCTCCGGCAGCGACGCGACAGCCTCCCGGACGGTCCGCGCGTTCAGCAGCCTGTCGACCTCGTCCTCGGCCACCTCGCGGTCGGCGACGCGCTCGTCGAGCACCTCGGTCGTCCGCCCCTGCGCCGACCGCATGTGGTCGATGGCGATGCGCCGGGCGACGGTCATCAACCAGCCCCGGCTCCACTGCCCGTCGGCCGTGCGCGCCTCCGGATGGTTCCACGCGCGGACGAGTGTCTCCTGGAGGATGTCCTCGGCCAGCGCCCGGTTGCCCAGCAACATGCGCGACAGGTAATTGAGCACGACCGGGCCATGAGTCCGGTACGCGACGCCGAGCGCCTCGTCGTTCGCCGGAGGGCGCGCCAACTCGCCGGACGCCGCCTGCGCGGTGACCTGATCCACGGAAACCATAACGATGCCGCCGAATGCCGGGTTCACGGACGGCGACACCCTACTGAAGGACGACTGGTCCACTGGGGACCGGGACCTGCGTAAACCCTCCTCGACACCAGGATGTGGCATAGGTCACAGTGGCACCGATGGGTCGCGGACGACCCTCGCCGTCGCCACCGTCCCGCCACCCGCCTGCGAGACGCTCAGGTAGGCCAGGTCATCCACCGGCATACCCGCCGTCCCTGACCAGCGGACCTGACCGACACCACCGGTCAGCTCGCCGAGCAGGCTGAGCCTGTCGTCCACCGTGGTCGCGTAGACCTGGTAGGAGGAACCCTGGACCAGGCCACCGACGGTCAGCTCCACGCCCAGGCCGCCCCTCTCGCCTCGAACGACCGCGCGCAGGTCGAGCCCGGCCGCGTCGCTGGATGCGGCGGTCGCCACGATCGGGCCCGGCGGGTTCGCCTGGGATGCCCGGTAGAGGGCTGTGGTACCGGCGGCCACCGCCAGGGCGAGCAGGGCCGACGAGACGGTGAGCCCAGGTGACCAGCGGCGCGGGCGGCGGTGCGAGTGCGGACCGACGGAGAGCGGGCCGGTGGCGGGGCGCGGTGGCAGGTGGGTGAGCGACGCCTGGCGCGACCTGAGGACGACCGGGGACAGCGCCGGCCGGGCCGGAGCGGGTGGCTGGCCCGGTCGCGCCGTCTGCGCCGCCGGGAGCGCCGCGATGGCGAGCGGGTACGACGACACCCGCGGCGCGGCGCCCGGCACACCGAACTGCTGTGCCGGCGGGCGGAGCAGGAGTGGGGCGACGGCGGTCGAGGCGGGGGCGGGCAGCTCGCGCAGCAGGGTGCCCGGCGCGGACCGCAGCACGTCGAGCAGGTCGACGACCTGGGCGATGTCGTCGCGTTCGGACCGGCAGGACGGGCAGTCGGCCAGGTGGCGGGCCACCTCCGAGCGTTCGGTGTCGCTCACCCGGCCAATGGTCAGCAGACCCACCCTGGCCCGCATGATGGCGTCCTCGCAGTGCATCTCAGTCACCCCGGCCCGGCACGTCGTCGGCGTCCCAGCCGGCGTCGCCACCGACCGGCCAGCTCACCCGCAGCGCGCCGCCGATCAGGGTGAGGATGCCGGCGCTGCCGAGCAGACCGTCCACGGCGATGGCGCACTCGTGCGAGGGCCGCAGCGCGGCCTGCTCGGTGCTCGGGGCGGCCGCGGTGAGCGGCTCCACCATCCGCCGCAGGGTGGCCAACTGGTCGGCCAGACCCGCCGCCAGCTCACCGATGGCGGGGCCCGGATCGGCTTCGTAGGGTGTGCCGGTCATCGTCGCTCACCCGCAGCCGACTCCAGGTCGCGCGTCGACGCCGTGGCGGACGCGCGGAGATCGGCGATGATGTCGTTCAGCGCGTCGTCGAGCATCCGGGCGTAGATGTCGAATCCGACGAGCAACGCCTGGAACCGTAGGGGGGACATCCGCAGTCGCTCGGGGTCGAGCCGTCCAAGCTGGACTCGCAGCCGGTCGACCTGTTCACCGATCTCCACGACGGCGGCACGGCATCGGTCGGCAACATTGCCCTCGCCGGACGAATACGGTGTAATTCCGCTCATAATGCCTCCACAATCAGGAGCTCACCATGGAAACGGACGGCAGGGCTCGGCTGTTCACGATCCGAGCCACGGATCGCGGGAACACTTCGGCGGTCCTGGCCGGGGTGGTGGTCGCGGTGCTCCTGATCCTGGGTCCGGCCTCCCGCTCCCAGGCGTACGCGGCGCCGGCGCCCTCGGCCGCCCCGGACAAGTTCTACGTGGTCGGTGCGCCTGTCGACGGCCAGCGCGAGTTTCTCTTCGCCATCGCCGCCCAGACCCTCGGTGACGGCAAGCGCTACCGCGAGATCTTCGACCTCAACCGGGGCCGTCCACAGCCCGACGGTCAGGTCATGAACGACCCGACAGTCGTCGAACCCGGCTGGATCCTGCTCCTACCGGACGACGCGCGGGGCCCTGGTGTCCGTACCGGCCCGCTGCCGTCCGTGCCGCCGCCGACCGGCCTCCCGTCCGCTGCCACCCCGGCCGCACCCGTCGAGGCCGAGCCGGAGGCCGACGAGGGTGGCGTGTCCCCGAGTCTGCTCGCCACGGTGGCCGGTCTGCTGCTGGCCGCGTTGGCCGTGCCGCTCCTGCTGCGCCGCAGTCGGCGCGTCCCGGCGTCGGCCGATCCGTCCCCCGATCCCGTCCCGACATCGCACCAGCCCGAGACCCGGACGGACACCGCCGCCACTCTCACCCCACCCACCGCGACCGGCACCGTCAAGCTGCCGCTCGTGCGCGGGCTGCCCCGACCTGACCCGGACCCCGAGCCGTCGGTCACCACCCGCCCCTCGGCCGCGCCGGTGGCCTCCACGTCCCCCATCTCCAAGCCACGGGGCTCCACCTCCCCGACCATCGCGTCGCCGTCCCTCGCGGGTCCGGCCACCCCACCGTCCAGCCCGGCCCGGCTCACCTCGGCCGGCCCACCCGACCCTCCGCCGCGATCACCCGCCGCTCCCCCGCCCGTCGACACCATCGACACGACGTCCACCGACCCTCGGCCCAACGGCACGCCGCCGGCCGGCACTCCGGCGAACAACACCAGCGACGGGCCGCCGGCCACGACTCAGGCCGACGCCACAAGCGGTGGGCCAGGGGTCGCTGCGCCGGCCTCGACTCCCGTCGCGTCCAAGCCGGTCCGTCAGCCTCCGACCGGGCCAGCCCTCCAGCCACCGCCGACGCCGCCACCGGCCACGCCGCCACCGGCTACGCCGCCGTCGCCCGCGCCACAACCCGCCGCGCCGCAGCCGCCCGCGCCGCGACCCGGCATGCGGCCCGAGCCCACCGCACCGCAATCCGGTGTACGCCCCGAGCCCGCCCCGACGCGACCCGCGCCGCCGCCGTACTCCGCGACGCCGCTCGCCTCCCCGCAACCGGTCGGTCCACCACCTGCCGCCGCGCCGCTGCCCGTCACGCCGCTGGCGCCGAGCACCGCGCCGAAACTCGTGTCCGCGCCACTCGCGTCGGCCCGGCCCACGCCGGTTCCCGCGCCCCGGCCGGCGGCGGACGACCTCCCGCCCTCCACCGCCCGGCTGGTCCCGGTCGAGTCGCCGGAGTCGCCCACCGAACCCGCGCCGGGCGATGACCGGGACCCCACCGACGCGTCAGCGGGAACGCCCGCGCCGGTGGTCACCGGGCTGCGGCGGGCCATCGCGCTGCCCGCCGGCGACCTGCAACGCGTCGCCGGCATCGGCTCGCTTGCGGCGACGGCACCGGGCTGGTTCCCTCCCCTGGTCACCGAGTTGGACTCCGACGCGACGCCGACGACCGTACGGCTGGTCGGCGCGCGGCCGGCGCGCTGGGGGTCGGCGTACGGGTGGCTGGAGGAGGGCTGGCGTCCGCCACCGTCGAGCATCCCGGTGGTGCTCGGCGAGCACGACGGCCGGCGCCTCTGGGTCGACCTGGCCGCCGCCCCCGACGTCCTCGCCCTCGGCGGTGACGAGGATGCCTGTCGACGGCTGGGCGTACGGCTGCTCGACCAGCTCGGCCCGACGGTGGACGTCGTCGTGGTCGCCGACGCCCTCGGCGCGCAGTCGCTGCCGCAGCGGTGCCGTCGCCTGGGTTCCGTGGGAGAGTTGGCGGGGCTGGAGCCGGCAGCGTTGCGGGTGGTCTTCTGCCCGGGAGCCTCGGCGGGCCTTCTGTGGCGGGAGCGCCGACTGCTCGGCTCGTCCGGGCAGCGCACCGTTCCGGTGCTTGTCGGCGAGGCGCCGCCGGCTCGATGGTCGGTACGCGCGATGGCAGAAGGGCCGGCGAGTTGATGCGACAGCCCCGTACCCCGGAGTCTCCGGCGGACGTGCTGACCCGGGACGTGGACGACCGTCCCTCGCCGGTTCCCGGCCTCGCCGACCTGGTCCTGGTCCGCTGCGACGAGGGCGGGCTGGCCCGGCCGGACGATCCGGGTGCGGCGCTCACCGTCGACGCCCTGGCCGATCTCGCCCGCGCCGCCGGTGCCGGGGAGCAGGACCTGCGGGTGCTGATGGACGACGGTGCCCGGCAGGAGGCGCTGTTCGGCCGGCTCGCCGACGCGCTGGGACGCGACGTGCTGGTGACCCCGGCGGGGGCGACGGTGCAGCCGACGCCGGCGGCCGGGGGTCGAACCGAGGCCGTGCCGGTGAACCGGGCGAGCGGCGCGGTGGTCGACTGGGTGCTGGTCCAGCCGGCGGCGCTGCGTACCGGGCTGCCGGGCTGGTACGACCTGGCGGGTGGCCTGGTCCTGCACCGCGGCGGCCTGGTCACCCTGCCGCTGCTCGACGGTCTGGAGTTCGCCGACCGCGAGGGCTACGTGGTGCGGCGGGCGGCGGCGGCCCGGCTGGCCGCCGCGCACCCGGATCTGGTCACCGTGGCGCTCGCCACCCGTGGTGGAGGCTTCGTGCTCTCCACCTACCGGGGGCGCAGCGGCGTGCACGGCGCCGACGAGGTCGCCGCGGCGCTGTCCTCGATTCCGCTCTACGGTGGTGACCTGCGGCTGTGGCTGCGCTGGCCGCTGGACCCGGCGGAGCAGCGGTTGCTGGACGCCCAGGTGCGCGCGCTGGCCGAGGCGACCGGCGCGACGGTGTGGACGCCACCTGTCGGCGCGGAGGCGGTGCTGCTGCGCGGCTGCCAGGACCTGGCCGCGCGGGAGCGGTCGGGCCAGGCGGTGCCGTGGCGGCCGGTCCGTCCCCCGCACGCGTCCGGTACGTCGGTCTTCGACACCGACCTGGACGGGCGGCTCACCCCGGCGGACGGTGTCACCATCGCCTCGGCCGGCGAGGTCGCGCTGATGAGCGTGTCGCAGCGGCGCGAGGCGACGATGCGGGACCGCTACCGGGAGCTGACCGCCGAACCGGGCAGCACCCTCGTCGACCTGACGATCCTTGAGGACGGGCGGCTGGGGCTGCGGCACGGCGACGGCAGTGTGCTGGCCGCGGGCACCGCACAGCTGCGCAGGCTGCTGGAGATGTCCGGCTGGCGCGGTGGTGACCTGATACTGCTCACCCCGGTGCCGTCGGAGCGGGTCGACGGCCTGCACGAGCACCTGCGGGTGCTCGAGGACGAGTTGGGTGTCCAGGTGTGGACGCTCGCGCCCGGCGCCGTGGTGTCCGTCCAGGATGGTCTGCCGCGTGCGGTGGACGAGCAGCGGCTTCCGGCGCGCTGGCAGCGGGCGGCGGGGGCGGGCGCCGACCCGGAGGGGAGCCGCTGGCGCAACGAGGACGGCTGGCTCGTTCCGCTGCGGCAGCCGGCCACCGGGCCGTCGCTCGACGCCGCCGTGGTGGCGGAGCCGGCGGCGATGGCCCCGGAGACCACCGGGCCGCTGCCGCCGCCAAGCCCGCGCCCGCCGCTGACGGTGTCCGCCCGGGGCAGCCGACCGCACGGCGTCCGGTGGCTGACCGAGCGGCCGGAGGTCAACGCGGCACCGGTACGACTGTGGCTGTCGTCGCCGTGGCCGGCGCAGCGGGTCGCGGTCGAGGGGGTGCCGTCGGCGAATCTCTATCTGGTCGGCCACCTCGCCGGCGGCCCGTTGGCGCGCAACGCGCCGCAGCGGCACCTGCTGTGCCTGCGGGTGGAGGCGGGCGGCGCGGTGGACCTGGGCCGGGTGGGCGCGGATCTGCCCGCGGACCTGCGCCATCAGGCCACCGAGGGCACGTTCCTGCTACCGGCGGGCTGGCTGGACCTGGCTCGTCTCCAGGTGGGCTACCGGGTGGACGAGACCGGGCAGCCGCGCGATCCGGTCGAGTTGCCCGCGCACCCGCTGACGCTGCGCTGCAAGGGCGCCCGGCACGGCGCTGACGGCCTGCCGAACGAGGTGGTGTTCGCGCCGCGTGGCGGACGGCTGTGGGCGGTGGTGCCGGACCGGCCGGACACCACGGGTCCGGCCGCCGACCTGCTGGTGCTGCTGGCCCGGCGACCCGCCGTCCGGGACGGTCACCGGCTGGTCCGGCTCCAGGTCGCCGCGAACCGCGCGGTGGACGTGCCGGCCAGCGCGGCCGTGCTGGCCGGGCTGACGTCGGTGCGGTCGCGGTTGCCCGAGCTGGTCGCGGACGGGGTGACGATGCTGCTGCCCAGCCGTTACTACGACCGGACGATCGTGGACCGGGTACTGCACGCCGAGAACGGCCGGTGGCGGCACCGGGCCAAGGGCATCGCGTTGCCGCTGTCCAGCCTCATCGCGCCGGACCGGCGCTGACGGCGGAGACGTCGGCGTCGAACGTCCCGGCCAGCACCGCGGTGGCCAGCTCGACCCGGGACCGGTAACCGCTGCGGGCGAACAGCCGGCTCAGTCGACCCTCCACGCTCTTCTCGCTGTTCTGCGTCGCGGCGGCCAGCTCCCGGTTGGACAGTCCGTCGGCGACGAGCACGGCGAGCAGCCGGTCGCCTTCGGCGACGGTCTCCGCTCGGCCGGCGACCGGGGCACCGTGTTCCCGGGCGAGTTGCCGGAGCCGTGACCTGTGCAACAGCGCCCCGAGGCCGTCGAGGATGGCGTACGCCTCGGCGAGCGCCACCGGGTCCTGCCCCGCCCAGCGCACCGCGCGTTCCAGGGTGCGCGCCAGCTCGTACGGCTGGCCGAGGGTCCGCGCCCGCTCCACCGCCTCGGCGGCCGCGGCCACGTCCCGGTCGACGATCATGCGGACGACAGCGGCCGGTAACGCGGGCAGCACCGCCGCACGCGCGGCCCGCTCGGTGGCGGTGTCCTCCTGTTCGACTGCCAGCTCGGCGGCGAGCACCCACAGCTCCGCGGGGGCGGACACCTCGAGCGCGGCGTGCACCGTCCGGGCGGCCGCTCGGGGGTCACCGAGGGCGCGGTGCAGGTCGGCGCGGGCCGGCGCGAGCACGTGCCACGGTTGGTCGGCGGCGTCCAGCACCGCTCGGGCGCGGTTCGGTCGGCCCTGTGCCAGCAGCACCTGGGCGGCGACGCCGGCGACCGGCGGGCCGGTCCCGGCCTGTCCGGCGGCCTCGGCGAGGACGGCCCCGTCGAGGGCCGCCGTCCACCGGCCGGCCCGGAAGTCGAGGTGGCAGCGGTCGGGCAGGGGCAGCCGTACCGATGCCGGGTCCTCGTCCCGGACGCGGGCCCGGGCCGCCCACCTCCGCTCGCTGTCGCGGACCTCGGCGTCCCTCCGCAGTGTGGTTCCGGTGCGCAGGGCCTCGACCTCGGCGTGCTGGGCCGGGGTGAGGTCGTCGGCGTGGGCGGTCAGCAGGGTGTACAGGACCGGGGTCACCTCGTCGCGGAGACCTCGGCGCAGCGCGGCCGCTGCCTCGCACAGGGCGGCCTCCACGTGGTCGGTCGCCGAACCGCTGAGGTCGGCCGCGGCGGCCCACCAGCGGGCCGCGTCGGCCGGTGAACGCCCCGCCTCAGCGCTCGCGGCCTCCCGTAGCCGCGTGACCGCCAACTCCGGGTCGACCGACCCGCCGGCCTCGACGAGACGCTCGGGGAGGTAGTGCGGGTCGGGCACCGCGGACGGGGTACCGCGCAGCGCCTCGACCGCGACCCGGGCGATCCGGCGCCGTTCGTACGGGCCGTGGCCGGCGGCGAGGCCGAGTGCCAGGGCCGGCGAGGTGACGACCCAGCAGTTCGACCGGGAGCGGACCACCCCTTCGGTACGCGCCACGGCGAGCTGCCGTCGTACCTGCTCGCCGCTCAGGTCGAGGGCCCGCGCGATGAGTGCGGGCGCAGCCGGGCCGAACGGTTGCAGCACGGCGAGGGCTCGCGCCACCGCGCGCGCCGGCCGGTCGAGCCGGTGCACCGGCCGCAGGAGTTGGTGGCCCGACGGGATGACCGGGACGGCGGTCGGGTCGCGCAGCCCGGCGCGACCGTCGGCGACCACGAGGTGCCCGGCGGCCCGGTAGCCGGTGACGACCGCGTCGATCGCGGCGGGAACACCGACGGCGTACCGGCGTACCGCGCTGGTCAGGTCCTCGTGCGGCGTGGCGCGCAGCAGCCGGGCGACGAACGCGTCGGTGTCGTCGGCCCGCCGGGGACGCAGCGGGACGACGCGGGCACGGAGACCGGGCCGCAGGCGCTGGACCGGTGGGCCGACCCCGGTCCGGACGGCGACCAGGCAGCGGATGGACGAGCCCGCCGGGTCGGCCAGGACGTCCTGGATCACCTGGACCGACTCGGTGTCGGCCCACTGGGCGTCGTCGAGGACGAGCAGGAGCCCGGCCCGGCGGCGCAGCAGGCCGCCGAGTGCTGCGGCCGGTGTCGCGACGGCCCGGCCGGGCGCGCCGGTCGGGCCGAGCGCGGCGAGGACGCGCCCGGCCAGGTACCACGGCTCGCCGCGATCCTCCGGCGCCAACCGCAGCGCCAGCACGGGTGTGCCCTGCCGGGCGGCGACGTCCGCGGCGGCCCGCAGCGCGTGGCTGCGGCCGATACCCGCCGCCCCGGTGACCACTGTGAGCCCCGGCCCGCCGAGCAGGTCGGCACCCGTCATGCGTCCGCGCTGAAGTCGGCGGCGGTGAGCAGGCGCATGTCCGCGTCTGTCAGTCGGTCGGACGCGGCGAGCCGGGACGCCTGCCGGTCGGCCATCCGCTCGAAGACCTTGCGGGCGGTACGGCCGTTGCCGAACGTGCCGGTCTTGGGAATGACCTCGAAGTACTCCAGCAGCAGCGCGGTCGCCTCCTCGTCCAGGTGGTAGTCGTGCCGGCGGCACTGCTCCCCGACGATCGTCACCAGCTCGGCGGCGCTGTAGCTGAGGAACTCGATGGTCCGGCTGAACCGCGACTCGAGGCCCGGGTTGGTGTCCAGGAAACGCTGCATCTCGGCGGAGTAGCCGGCGGCGATGACCACGATGTCGTCCCGGTGGTCCTCCATCAGCTTGACCAGGGTGTCGATCGCCTCCCGGCCGAAGTCGGGGCCGGTGCCGCCCCGGCCGGTGCTGAGGGTGTACGCCTCGTCGATGAACAGCACACCGCCGAGGGCCCTGTTGAACGCCTCGGTGGTCTTGATCGCGGTGCCGCCGATGATCTGCGCGACGAGGTCGGCACGGGCCACCTCGACGAGGTGCCCGGACCGCAGCACGCGCAGGTCGGCGAGGATCGCGCCGTACAGCCGGGCGACAGTGGTCTTGCCGGTGCCGGGCGGGCCGGCGAAGACGAGGTGCCGGGCCATCGGCGGCGCGCTGAGGCCGGCCTCCTTACGGCGCTGCGACATCTTGTTGAGGTTGATCAGCGACGACACCTCGTGCTTGACGCTGGCCAGCCCGACCAGGTCGTGCAGTTCGGTGAGCGGGTCACCGGCACGGCGGATCTCGGCGCGGTCCGGTGGCGGGGCGTCGACGTGGGCGTACGCGGTGCCGGCGGCGGTCGTCCCGTACGCGTCCGGGGCGGCGTTGCGGACGCTTGTCAGCGCGTCGACGGTCAGCTCGCCGGGCACCAGCTGACGCAGCCCGGACCCGCGGTTGTCGCGTACCGCGCAGTCGGTCAGGCGGACCGGCTCGGCGGTGGCGATGGTGACGCCGTTGCCGGCGTTGCCGTCGAACTCCGAATCCGCGAGCGCGCCGGTGCCGCCGGGGGCCACCACGCACCCGTCGGCCCGGCTCTCGCGCACCCGGCAGTTGGTGAGCGACAGCTCGGACCCGGCGCCCGCCTCGACCCCGGGGCCGCCGGATCCGGCGATGTCGACGTCGGTGCAGGTCAAGAGGGCGTGCGTGACCTGGAGGCCGGTGGCGGCGGCCCCGCGCAGGCTGAGCCCGGTGACGGTGGCGCGGGCCGCGTCGTCGACGGCGAGCCCGTGGCCGCCCGGTCGGTCCAGCGTGGTGTTCTCCAGCGTGCCGCGTGCGCCACCGGTGACCACGATCGCCGTGCCGGCGCAGCCGGACACCTGGAGGCGGCGGAAGAACGGGTCTGCGCCGCCCTCGATCCGCACCGCCACGTCCGTGCCGCCGTCCACCTCCAGCTCACTGAACTCCGGTGTGGAGCGTTCGTCGACGCTCACCGCGGCGGCGCCCGCCCCGACGACCGCACACCGCTCGACGACACCGGCTGCCTGCCCGACGAAGCGCAGGCCGTGCCGGCCCGGTGAGCGCACCGCCACCCGGGTCAGCCGGGGCGCGCACCGACTGCTGACGAACACGCCGTCGTGCCCGTTCCCGGCGATGGTGCTGTCCGCCACGGACACCGCCCCGCTGGTGGCCAGGTACGCTCCGATGCCGTCGCCGCCGGTCACGGTCAGCCGGCGGATCACCGCGGCGGCCTGCTGTTCCACCGCGAGGGCCGGCTTGGCCGCGCCGATGATCTCGCAGTCCTCCAGGTCGATGGAGGCGCGCCCGTTGAGGCACACGCCGTTGCCACCGGCGCCGTGCACGGTGCTGGCCCGCATCCGCAGGACGCCGCTCTCGCCGACCACCACGCCCGAGGTGCCGAGTTGCACGAGGCGGCAGTCGTCGAGAACGCTGCCGGTCGCGGCGGTGACCACCACCCCGGCACCTGTCTGGTTGGTGACGCGGCTGCCCCGCATGGTGAGGGCGGCGCGGCCGAGGACGAAGACGGCCGCCCACGAGCCCGCGGTCAGCTCGCACTCGGTCACCGCGAGCTGACCGGCCTCGAAGGCCACGGCCGGGCTGTCCGCGTCGAGTGCCTCGATGGTCAACGCGTTGAGAGCCGCGGACTCGGCGGTCAGCACGACCGCCGGCCCACTGGCGGCGGTGATCTTGACGGTGCCCGGGCCCTCCTCGGCGGTCACGGTCACCACCTTGTCCAGCACCAGGTTCTCCGGGTAGTGCCCCGGCGTCACGATGACGAGCGCGCCGGGCTCCGCCCGCTGCAACGCCTCGCGGATGCTGCGGCAGGCCCCCGCGGCGGTCCGGGAGACGAGGATCCTCTTGCTGTTCACGCCGGGTGGTACCTCCATCGTCAGCCGCTCAGGACACCGCACCGAGAACGTCCGTGCCGACGGTCGCCGCGGCCAACTCCACCCGGGAACGCAGGCCGGTGCGGGCGAACAGTCGGGTCAGGTGGTTCTCGATGGTCTTCTCGCTCAGCCGTAGCCGGGCGGCGATCTGCCGGTTGGTGCGTCCGCCGCGCAGCAGCTCGATGATCTGCACCTCGACCTCGCTGAAGGCGGGTCGGGCACCGCGCGCCTGCGGTGGCGCCATCCCCCGCTGGCGCAGGGCCGTGGAGACCGCCGACCGGGCCGCGGACGCGCCGAGCGTCCGGGCCACCGCGTACGCCTCCAGCAGCCACGTCCCGGCGTCGTCGGCGGTACGCCCCAGCGCCAGGGTGGCGTGCCACAGGTCGAGGCGGTGACCGCGTACCCGGACGTGGCCGACGCTCTGCGCGGCGGCCGTCGGGTCCCCGTCGGTGAGTGCCTGGATCAGGCCTGTCGCCTCGGTGCTGAGCTGTGGGCCGTCGACCGCGTGCAGGGCCCGCAGTCGATCGCCGGCCGTGTCGACACCGAACCGGGCCCCGAGGTCGGCGACCCGGACCAGCAGTTGCTCGACCCCGATCGGGCTGCCGTACGCCCGGTGGTCGTCGTAGGCGCTCAAGCCGGCGGCGATCCGCGTGGCCGCGTCCGGCGCGTCGCGGGGCTCGAAGCCGGGGCCCGTCGTGATCCACCAGCGCAGGGCGGCGTACGGAGGCTCGGCCGGCACCGACCGTACCCACTCGGCGGCGGCCTCGGTCTGCCCGCGCAGCGCCAGCGCCTCCGCCGCCCAGAGCCGGGCCAGCCGCGGTACGAACCGGTCCGGCGGCGCGGCGAGATTCGCCTCCCGGGCGGCCGACAGCACGCCGGTGAGGTCACCGCGACAGCGGTGCTCGTGCAGCCGGTGGTACGCGGCGGCCGCACCGTCGATCGGTGGGCCGTACCGGGCGTCGCCGAGCACCAGGCGCAGCACCTCGACCACGTCGCCGAGGCCCCCGGCGCGCAGCAGCGGGTCGGCCGCCGGGCCGCCGGTGAGCGTCTGCCGGAGGGCGGCGACGTCCTGCGCCCCGAGCAGCGAGGCGGTCGGCTCGGCGGTCGGGAGGGGAGCGCGGGCCGGCCAGGCTTCCCCGAACGCCACCATCGCGTCCGGGCCGGCGAGCGCGGTGCGCACCCGCTGCGGCAGCGGGTCGCCGGTGTGCAGGGCGGCGAGCAGGGCGGCGGCGGCCAGGTCGGCGCGGTCCGCCGCCGGAACGCCACGGGCGACGATGCGGTCCACCTCGGTGGCGAGCCTGGCGAACTGACCCGTGCGGACCAGCAGCCGCAGCAACCGTGCCTGGATGTCGCCGGCCGTGTCCCCGCCGCCGCTGTGGCGCAGCGCGGCGCTCAGCCAGTGTGCCGCGCGGTCCGGCTCCCGCTCGGCCGCGCGCACGGCGGTGGACAACAACGTGACAGCGGTACGCCGATCCGGCGGCACCGCGGCACCGGCCGACGTGACGTGGTCGGCGAGCCGGAGCCGGTCCCCGGCCTCGCCCGCGCCCGTGCGGCGCAGCAGGGCGGCGGCACACGCCCGGTGCAGTCGGGCCACCGCCTGCGGCCCGGCGTCGCGGACGAGGCGGGCGGCGAGCGCCTGGCTCTGCGGCCGGATGCCGCCCTGCCGGTCGGCGACAAGCACCCCGGCGCACACCAACTCGTCCAGGATGGCGCCGTACCCGTCCGGGTCGCCGAGCGTCGCGGTCGCGAACAGCGGCAGGTCGGCCAGGCCGAACCGGGCCACCGACGCCATCGTGGCCAGGCGGACGGCGTCGGCGCCGTACGCGTGCAGGCGGGCGGTCAGCGGGTGCCCGGGCGGCAACGGAATCGCCTCGTACGGGTCGCGCAGGCACAGGTGCCCACCGGCCACGGTCAGCCGGTCGTCCTGACGCAGCGCCTCGACGGTCGCCACGACCGTCGCCGGGTGCCCGGCCAGCGGGCCGAGCGCCTCCCCCAGCGCGGTGACGAGCGTGTCGTCGACGGGTGTGCCGTGGCGGCGGCTGAGCAGGTCCCGTACCGCCGGGGCGGGAAGTGGCGGCACATCGACGACCACCTCGGCCACCGCGTCGAGGCGATCGGCGGCTGGTGCGTCCGGTTCGGTGGCGGCGACGACCAGGACGCCGGGCCGGGTGGCGGCGTCGAGCGCGAGCGCGCGTCCCGGCGCAGCGCCGGCCCCGTCGGCGACCAGGACGGCCCGGCCGTGGCGGCCGATCTGGTGGAAGAGGGTCGCGGCCTCGCGGACCAGCGCGGCGGTCCGGCCCGGCGACAGGTCTCCGGGCGACGCGCACAGCGCGCCGAGGGCGGCCACCGGGGCGGCCAGGGCGGGCGTGCCCAGCAGTTCGTAGTGTCGCCGGACGGTGTGCAGCAGCGCCTCGAAGCCGCCCTCGGGGCTCTCTCCCGGCTCGGCCGGCGGCAGCCAGAGCACCACCACGCCCTCCTCCCGCCAGGCATCGGCGGCGGCCCGCAACAGCGCTGTCCGCCCGCTGCCGGCGACGCCACGGACCAGCGCGAACCGTCCGCTGCCCGTGGTGTCCCGACCGGCGGTGGCCAGGGCGTCGAGTTCCACCTGCCGGCCCACGACCGGATGCCGTCCCTGCATGGTCCGTCCCATGTCAGCGGTTGGTGGTGGGTGGTCGTGACACCACGGGTTCGGGAACCGGCGCTTGTGGTGTCGCGCCGCCGCGGGTCCCGTCGTCAAGGGTCAGGAAGATGTCGCCGACGACGGCCAGCGAGCGAAGGTAGCGCTCGTCGTCGTCGGTGTGCAGCCACAGCACCGGCGAGGCGGTCTCGTCCGGCGCGTCCGGGTGCCGCGCGTCGACGAGGACCGTCGGTGCTCCGCCGTCCGGTCCGAACGCGGCTGCCAGCCGCTGCCGGATCCGGGTGAGTGAGCCCTCCGCGTGCCGGACCCGGGCCGCCCGGCGGCGCTGCGGCGACAGCCCGGTGTACCCGGGGATCAGTTCGGCGAGCAGGTCCGCCGGATGCTCGGCCGACACGTCCTGACGGCCGCCGGCCCAGATCATGCGGATGGTCATGACTCTCCAACGAGGACGGTGTCCCCCGGGTTCACGCCCTCGGCGAGCAGGGCGAGGGCGGCCACATCGGTGGGGTCGGGCAGGACCGCGGCGATGATCTCCAGGAGCTGACGTGCCTCCCCCGACACGTCTGCCGGTTCGTCGTCGTACCACCAGTAGTGGTGGTTGCCCGTCCAAGCCGGCGCGGCGGCCGCGCCGGCGCCGCGCAGTGCGTGCACCAGCCGGATCCGGGCCTGTAGGACGCCGAGGTTGAGGCTCGTCCGGGTCAGCGAGGCGCGCAACGCGTCGGTGGTCGTCTCGGTGATCCCGACCATCCGGGCGAGCGCCGACCGGTAGGCGGAGACCAGCCCGGTGAGCGCCCCGTGGTCGCCCGGCCCGAGCGCCGCCTCGACCGTGGCCCAGACGTGCCGTTCGCCGGACGCCCGCAGGTGTCGGGCCACCGTCCGCAGGTCCGCCCAGGCGTCACGGGTGTCGGACAACCGCAGGGTCACGCCGTTACCGTCCGGCGCGGCGGTCACCGCGCCCGGGTCGGCCAGCCGCGGGGAGAGCCCGGCCAGGTCCACCGCCCCGGCCGTACCCAGGGTCAGCGTGAGCCCGGGGGCGCCGGCGCCCGGCAGGACCTCCCCCATCCGGTACGGGATCGGGTCGTCGCCGGCCGCCGCACGGTCGTCGAGGGCGGCCCGTACCGCCGCGAGATCGACCACCGCGCTGGTGGGCGGCGCCTCCGCACGCCAGGTGGCCCGGTGGGGGACGCTTCCGCGGACGTCGTGGCCGAGTGGCGCGTCCACCACCGCACGGGCGATCGAGGCGGATTCCGGGGCCGCACTGCCGGGCGCGACGGTGGCATCCGGGCCGATGACGAGAGTACGAGCGGCGACCGCCGATTCGAGCCGGACGTCGCTGAACCGTCCCGGGTGGTCGAACACCCGCTCGCCGGGTGCCCGTCCGGGATCGGCCCACAGCACCCGGCCGTTGGCGAGGGTGTGGGCGAGGAACATGTGGTGCACCGTCTGGTTGGGTCGGTGCAGCAGCACCACAGCCGTCGTGCCGGGCCGGTCGCGCAGGTCGGCCTCGACGGTGTTCCAGTCGGTGACCGGAGTCCAGTCGGTCTGCCCGGTCAGCCAGGATCGGGCGGTGTCAGCCTCCTGGGTGCGGCTCGGGCGCAGGGCGTGCAGCTCCGGCGTGGCGGACGGGTAGAGCCGGGTGACCATCCGCTCGGCCAGCGCCAGACACTCGGCGAGGGACAGCAGACCGGCGCGCACCGCCGCCACCTGCCCGGCGTCGGCCACCTCGTCGACCGTCCGGCGGAAGGTCGGCTCGTCCAGCCGGTTCGGCGCGGCGGCCTCGACCGGCGCGACCGGCGGGGCGGCCCGCACCGGCGTCAGCGGAGGCCGGGCGGGCGCCGTGGTGTCGATGCGACGGCCCAGTTCCATTCCCTGCACAGGGTCGAGGACGGTCGGCTCGAACCGGGCCGGCGGCTGGTAGGTGGTGTCCGGCCGCACGGTCGTCTCCGCGAACAGCGCCCCGTCCCGGTCGATCAGCAGCCGGTGGTCCGGGTTGCCGGGCGGATAGATCACCAGGGTCACGTCGTACCGCATGGGGTGGTATCTGGCCAGGCGTTCGCTGTTGCGTTCACCGACGTTGCTGGTCTCGCCCTCGCTGCCCCGGCCGCTGCCGGACCCACGAAACCCGGAGCCGCCGGGGCCGGTACGGGCGTCGCCGATCGTGCCGCTCACCGCCGCCCCGACGCCCACCGACGAGCTGGTGCTCTCCGACACCTCGTAACTGGGCTTGGTGTCCCGTTGCCGGTAGCTGCGGCCCTTGTGGTGGTAGCCGCGGGGCTGCACGGTGCCGTCCGGAGCGAGGTCCACGTTGAACGCCGCGCCGCGGACGTCCAGGCCGAGCCGGATGCCGGTGTTCCCGACCTGGTACCGGTGCGCAAGCAGCTCGTCGAAACGCCGGTTGAACTGGCGCTCCCCGGTGTGGTGGGCGACCGTGCGCTCCAGCGAGCTGAGGTCACCCTTGCGGGCGATCTGGGGCGGATGGTCCTCGTCGAAGACATCCGGCCAGGTCCGCAGCGGTTCGGTGACGAGCTTCGCCCAGGCGTGGGCGGCTTCCGCGACCGCGCGCATCGACTGTGGGGTGAAGGTGGGGTCGGCCAGCACCGCCGCGTTGAGGGCGGGTCGCGCGGGGTGCGGGCCCCTCTCGATCCGGATCGCGGGCCGCGCCGCCGCCCGGGACGGGCCGGCCGGAGCCCAGCTACCGTTCGCCGGCCCGGTCGCGGCGGGAGGGCTGTCCGGGATCGTCAGGTACGCCGGGACGAGCACCCGCCAGTCGGCGGTGATGTCGGTGATCGTGGTGGTGCGCTCCCACCATGCGGCCCGGCCCACCACCGGCGCGTCGGCCGACCAGCGGCTCCACGAGCCGGCGTCGCGTCGCACCAGTCCTTCCAGGGCGCGGTACAGGTTGGTGCCGGCGGTGGTGAGGAAGCGCAGGAGTTCCGGCAGTTCGGTGGTGAGGCCGATGTCGACGCGGAAGGTGACGGGGTGGGTGAACTCGTGCGACTGCCGCATGCCGAGCCGCATGATGTCCTTGGTCTCGTCGGTCAGGCCGCTGACCGCGCCGGCGGTGCGTTGCCACTCGGCCCGCAGCTCGCCGACCAGGTCGGCCCGGGGCCCGATGTCACCTCGGGCGCGCGCCCGTCCGGTCACGTGCAGCGTGCCGGTGTGCCCGGTCTCGGTCGAGTGCGCCGTCACCGCCTCGCTGCGTTCGGTCAGGTTGACGTCCTCGCGGGGCAGGTCGGCGGTGGGCGGTTGGAGGTCGCCGGTCACCTGGACGAGCAGGAACCGGATCTTCCCGTCGGCGACGATCGGCTGCCACACCCGGATGCCCGAGCCGGTCAGGGTGGCGAACTGTCCGTCGAGGGCGGCGGGCCGCAATCGGGCGGTGAGGGCGCGGACGAGGAGGTTCGGCGGCAGCTCGGCCGGGTTGGCGCGGCGCGGCAGCAGATCCCAGGCCGACAGCGCATGGGTCACCGCGGGCAGCACGGTGCTGGCGGTGAGTCGTTCCGGGTGCGACCACGCCCGGACCGGCTCCGGGTCGACCGGGCGACGGGTCGGCGGGCTGGCCGGCGTGACGGTGGTGGCGCCGGGCAGCCCGAGGGCCGCCGCGAGCCGGTCCGGTGTGAGGAAGTCCTTGCCGAGGTTGATGCGGAGGTAGCGGACGAACCGCCGGACCTCGCCCTGCTCACCGTCCCACCGCTCTGCGCTGATCTTGAAGACGAGGTTGCTGCGGTGGTGCTGAGTGAGCCCGCCATAGGTGGCCCGGGTGATGTCGATGTACCCGGACTCGTCGGACACGCCGTCCTCGCGGGACTGCCGGTACCCGACCGACGGCCCGAAGGACAGGCGGCCACGACCGCCCTCGTCGCCGCCCGGCACCGGTCCACCACCGCCGCCACCGATCTGCGGGCGGTCCGGTCCGGCCGGTCCGTCCTGGCCGGCGCGGTCGGCGCCCTTGCCCGAACCGCCGACGGGGATGGACGGGCCACCGGACATGCTGACATCGGCGCTGCGGCCGGCGTCGTGTGACCACTTGTGCCCGGCGTTGAACTGCTGGTAGTGCTCGATCTCGACGTTCGAGGGGGGCCGGGTCTGCGCGGGCTTGAACGCCCGCAGCTGCACCCGTACGGCCTGGTGGTGCCCGCCCTCGTCGGGCAACGCGATCAGCCAGCCGTAGCCGTCGGTCAGCTCGGCGAGATGACCGGCGACCTGGCTGGCGATGCCCAGGCTCCACAGGGGTCGCGGCCAGTTCAGCGGTTCGTCGAACCATCGGCGATCCAGGTTGTTGAGCTGCGCGTACATGTATGCGGCCTGAGCGGCGACCTCGGGCAGCCCGCTGAGGAAGGGGAACACCCCCGCGGCGGACTCCTTCTCGTACGGGATGGGGTCGGCCTGGTCCCACGCGCGGAAGGTCACGTTGGTCGCCCGGCCGGCCAGGTCCTGCTCGCCCGGCGTGACCGGCGGCTCCAGCCGGTGCTCGTCGGGCAGCACGGTACGCAGCGCGGTGACGTCCGTGTCGTCCGGGTTGGTCGGGTTGGTCGGTTCGTCGCCGATCAGGTAGGTGACCCGTGGTCCTGCCGCGTGGTCCGGGGTCACCGCACGGCGCAGCACGACCTCGTAGATCATCCGGTAGCCGAGTTCGGTGACGCCGTTCGTCGTCTCGGTGCGCCGGTAGTGCTTGATCGTGCCGTCGTACGCGTCGGAGCGGGACCACTCCCACTCGCCCTGGATCTCCGCCGATCCGAGCTGGAACTTCCAGTCGCTCAGCGGCAGCGGGACGAGCACGCCGCCGCCGGCCCCGCCGCCCACGCCGCTGGAGGTGCCGATCGAACCCTCGACCGAGCTGCCCTGCAACGCGCGCAGGTTGACGTCCATCTGATAGGTGGTCTGCTCGCGCAGTTCCTCCATGTACGCGGTGACGAGCACGTCGTACAGGACGCCGTCGATGGTGACCTGGAACGGGTCACCAGGCTGGAAGCGGCTGACATCCGCCTCCATGGCGTCGCGCCCGATGTGGATCTCCAGGTCCGCGAGCACGTCGACGGGCAACTCGTCGCGGTGTGACAGCGTGAGCAGCCCGTCGACGGCGGTGTCCAGCACGATCTCGGCACCCGGCAGGGAGACCGGTGCGGTCGGGCCCAGGCCGCGTCGGGCGGCCAGCGCCAGGGGTTCGCCGGGCGCGGGCGTCGCCGGGTAGCGGCCGCGCATCTGCGGCGTCTCGACGGTCGGCATCAGTCGTCGGGTCTTCGGGTCGACGACCTGGCCGCCGGTGAGCACGGTGACGGAGCGCGGCCCGAGACGGTTGCGCACCTCCTCCTCGTCGACGAGCCGGCCGATCCGCCGGGCGGTCGGGGGCACGGCCACGATCGGGCCGTCCATGGGGGCGCCGAGCAGCGCCTGCTCGTAGGCGCCGCGCTGGTCCTGCCAGACGCCGACCTCCCCGGGCATCGCCAGCAGCACCACCGGTCGGACCTCGCCGGAACTCAGCTGGGTCAGCAGGATCGCCTCGAACTGCTGGCGGTACCGCGTCTGCGTGCTCTTGCGCTTGAACACCGTGTGGTTGAGCACGCTCTCCCCCAGGTGGACGCCGGCGTCACGGCCCGTGCTGCCGCTCACCCCGGCACCGACCGTGCCCTGCCACCGCGTGTCCTTGGGCGCCTTGCCCCCGGGCGCTGCCCGGGGTCGGGGAAGGTGACTGATGCCGTACGAGGCCACCTCGCCGGCGACCGCCACGTGGTGGGCGCCGTCGGCGCTGGTGCCCTCCTCCGCGATGACGCCGAGGTCGTCGCGGACCGCCACGTCCGGCGCGTCACCGAGGTGTTGCAGGCTCACCGGCCGGAGCGTCAGGTGCAGGGCCATGCTCCTACCATCGTGGTGCAGGCCGGTGACCCGGTCCGAGTGGTGCAGCAGGCGCCGGTTGCGGTTGAGCGCGGTCCGCTCGTTGAGCAGCTGCGCCACCCCCTGCTCGGCGAACGGGACGGCCACGTCCGCGGCGAGGCTCTCGCGCAGAGCTTGGTGCCAGCTGGTGATCAACTGTTCGGTGGACAGGGCGTTGATCACCCGGTCGGCGTACGAGGTGCGCGGCGCGGGCATGTCCAGCGGAACGTCGGCGCGGGCCGGGTCCAGCCGCCCGTTGCCGGGTTGGGTGTACGGCGTGGGGAACTGGATGAGCAACAGGTCGTCGGAGGCGGGCCGGGTCGCGGTGGTGGCCCACAACCGGCCGTCGATGTACACCTTGAAGGCCAGGCCCGCCTGGAACGGGGTGGACGCGTCCACGAACATCTGGCGGCCGGCGACCACCTTGCGCCCCTCCGAGCTGCCCTGCTCGCGGTGTCTACCGAAGCTGATGTCCGGCAGCTGGAAGATGATCCGGGCCAGGTGTCGGCTGAAGTCGGAGAGCGCGGTGTCCGGGCTGAAGGCACCGCCCGACGACCGCTCGCGGTCTCTGGTCCACTCCCGGGACGTGGAGCCGAAGCTGACCTTGTAGACCCGGGCGTCCTTCTTGGGCGTGGGCGGGGCGGGCCGGGCCGCCCGGGGCACCGGCAGGATCCACACCAGGCGGTCACCGGCGCTCAGGTGGATTCCCCTGGTGAGCCGCTCGTCCCAGTGTTCGAGGTACTGCTCGTAGACGACGTCGGTCGGGTCGTTGCCGTGTTCCGGTGCGGTCAACGCCCGGGTGATCTCCCGTCGCACCCCGGCCCGGATCGCCGTCGCGTCCGTGGCGGAGATGCCGGGGATGGCGGGCAGGCCGGCGACGAGACTCTGCGCGATCTGCGCGGGAGAGCCCGCGCGGGTGGTGGCCGGCCGCCCCGCGGCCAGCACGGTGAACTGGCCGAGCGCGCCGTCCTGGAGATACCAGGGCAGTGTGGTGTCCTCAGTCGCCGGGGCCGGTGGCGGCAGTGTGTCGGCCGGCGGGGTGCCGGCGGGCTGGCCGTCCTCGTCCAGGGCGAGGACCGTGACGTCGGGCGTCCGCAGCATCTCCGGCAACGCGCCGGGTGCGGGGCGGTCCAGCAACCCGGGGTACGCGGGGTCGACGACCCGCAGGACAGGTGCGCCGCCGGCATCGTCGGTGTCGTCCGACCAGAGCCAGAACGCGCGCTCACGGTCGGGCACGTGCACCAGCGCCATCGCGCCGGGTGCGTTGCGCAGGGCGGTGAGCATGCCGGGTACGTCGTTCAGGGGCCGTGCGGTGCCGCCCAGGATCCGCTGGAGGTGGGGCAGGGTGAGCGTGGCCGCGTCCGCCGACGTGCTGCTGTCCACCACGTTCGCCGCCCGGCCGTGCATCGCCACGAAGACGCCGTACGCGCGGGCCACGTCGTGCTCGATCGACGCCGTCTGACGCTGCGCCTCGACCGTACGCACCCAGTCCCGTAACCGGTCCGGGCTCCGGCCGGTGTTCCGACCGGGCAAGGTCAGCGCGGCGGCCACCGCGTCCGAGCCGGTCCCGCGGCGCGTACCCGGCAGGCCCAGCACACCCGGCTCGGCGGGCGAGCGCGAGGCCAGCGTCACCGCGTCCACCACGGACCGGTCCGGCGTCGGCTGCGCGCGGGGACGGCCGTCCGCGTCGAGCAGCAGGGCGCGGACGCCGTGCCCGGTCAGCGCCCGCTCCCACCGGGAACTCGGTACCCCGGTGAACGCCTCATCGGCGAGCAGGCCGGCGCGCTGCGTGTCGATCACCCGTAGCGCCGGTGTGCCGGACCGAACCTCGGACCACAGCCAGAAGACGTGCCCGCGGGCCGGCCCGGCGTCCGGGGCGAGCACCAGGTCGTCTGCGGGCAGGTGAACGAGCGCCAGCGCGCCGGGTGTGGTGCGCAGCCCGTCGACCAGGGCCCGCCAGTCCGACAACGGGGTCAGCGACCCACCCAGCAGTTCCTGGAGGTCCCGGACGGTCATCGACTCCGGTGTGGCGGCGGCCCGGTTGTCGACGGCGTTCGCGCTACGGCCGTGCAGGGCGACGAAGGCCGCGTACGCCCGGACGACGCAGTCGGTCTCGCTCAGCGTCACCTCGTCGCCGGGCCGGTCCGGCTCGACCTCGGCGACCCACTGTCGCAGCCGCCCGGGGTCACGGCCACCGGCTCGACCCAGAGCGGGCAGCGCCCGCCCGACGATCTCGCCGGCCGTCAACGGGGTCTTACCGGCGACGTCGGGGCCGACGATCGCTCCGGGTTTGCCGGGGAGACGCCGCGCCGACGGCAGTGCGGCGGGCGCGGTCGTGGTGGCGACGAAACGAACCCGCGACGGTCCGGGCGGCACGATGGCCGGTGTGTTGGCCTCGCCGTCCAGGAAGAACACCCCGTGCTCGCCACGCACCACGTTGACGGCGTGCGGCATCGAATCCGCCGCACCGTTCACGACCATGACGCCGCGCGACCCCACCGGTGCGTCGCGCATCGCGTCGACCACAGCCGGGTAGCCGTCGGCCTCCTGGACGGGCCGTCCCGCGTAGAAGCCGAGCACCCCCACCTCGCTGACGACCGACGCGGGAGCCTCGAACCGGTAGCGCCCGTCGGAGAGCACCAGCAGATCGGTGACGATCGCCGCGAACACGGAGTTGAGCAGCGACCGATCCGGGTTCACCCGGTCCAGGTACGGGTAGTCCCCCCGCATCTGCTCCACGGTGATCCGGTCACCAAGCGCAACCCAGCCGCTGCGATCGACGGGCACGGCACCCGCGACGTCGGCGGCGCTCGGTGCGGCGCCGCTCGACTGGTCCGGCTCGGCTGACGACGCCGGGGTATGGGTCGGGGTCGGTTCCACGTCGGAGCGCGGGCGAACGGCCGGACGCGACGGCGCGTACCCGAACACGACGCCACCCACGTCACCGCCGCTGTCTCGCGTGGGTGCCGCCGGGACCGGCCCGCTTACCTGGGGGTTCGGGCTCAGGCCGGTGGTGGTGGTCTGGGCGTGCTGCCGGGAACCCGTCGCGGGGTCCCCTGTCGAGACGACCGGCACCGGCTTCCCCGACGTGGTGTCCGCTACCGCATTCGGCGGTGTGACCGCCGGGGACGCCGTGGCGGTCGGAGCCGGCGTGGGGGTAGGGGTAGGGGTCGAAGTCGGAGTCGGGGTCGTCGGCGCGGTCGGCGTTGCAGTCGGAGTCGGGGTCGTCGGCGGAGTCGCGGTCGTGGCCGGGGTGGAGCTCGTGGGCGGCGTTGCTGTGGGGGGCGCGGTCGGCGTCGGGTTCGACATCGCGGCGGCGGGCGGCGCGGTCGCCGGAGACGGACTTGTCGCCGATGTCGGTGCTGCGGTCGCCGACGCAGAACTGGTGGTCGACGGGGCCGGGGCTGGCGCTGCCGGTGCGGTTGACGTGGTTGCTGGTGTTGACGACGGTGCGGTGGTCGCTGTCGACTGCGGCGCGGCAGCCGTCGTTGCCGAGGCGGGACTTGCCGTCGCCGCGGAGGCAGCTACCGGTGCGCCGGACGCGACCGTCGCCGACGGCGAAGTCGGTGCCGCCGACGGTGAAGTCGGTGCCGCCGACGCTGAAGTCGGTGCGGTCGCCGTGGACGGCGAGGTGGTCGACGAGGCCGAGGTCGGGTTCGCAGTTGCGGCGGACGAGGCGGCAGCCGTTCCAGGTGCCGTCGAAGTCGCCGCCGGACTGCCGGCGGCGGCAGCGGTGGGCGCTGCGGCGGTGGGCCCGGCCGCACCCGTCGACTGGCCCGACACGGCAGGCGTACCACCGGGCGACGACGAACTGGGCGTCGAGGCCGAACCGGTGGACGTGGCACCGCCGCCGGTCTGCCCCGCCGACGCCCCACCAACCGTCGCGACAGGCGCGCTGCCGACGGTCGTGCCAGGTGCGGTAGCCGTCACCGCTCCCCCGCCCAAGGCGGTGGCCACCTGAGCGGTTCCGGCCGAGGGCGCCGCCGAAACCCCGGCACCGGAAACCGATCCGGCAGAGCCTCCCGTCACCGAGGCCGACGCAGGGGCGGAAGCTGAGGCAGCGGAAGCCGCCGGGCCGGAAGCTGAGGCAGCGTAAGCCGACGGGCCGGAACCGTTGGCGACGCCAGCGGACGGCGTCGACGCCGCCGACGGCGAGGCCGCCGAAGCCGTCGACGCGGAGGAAGGCGAGGCCGCCGACGGCGAAGAGGCCGACGTCGGTCCGGTGGATGCCGCCGCCGGACCGGCAGTGCTCGACGATTCCCCGCCCGCGCGTGCGGCGGTGGTCGGCGCGGCGGCCGTCCGGGTGCCGGATGTGCTCACCGCCGCCGGTCCGGCGCCGGAGGCCGACACTGCTGACGCATCCGCAGATGGCCCCGACTCCGAGGTGGACCGGGTAGCGGCGGTGTCAGTGGTCTTGTCCGGACCGCTCTCGCCCGACTTTCCCGGAGCGCCCGCGTCGGACTCCTCCCCGCCCTGGTCGCCGGGCCTCGCGTCGACGTCCCCGACCGCCTCGGCGTAGCTGGGGAGGCCGTCCACGCCCGGCACCACCACGTCGCCCACACCACCGCTGCGACCGCCGGTGGACGGCCCACCCTCGGACGCGCCGCCGATCGTCGCCGCGGTCACCGAACCCCAGTTGAATCCCTGTCCGAAGATCGCGCCGGTGCCCGCGTCCGCGATGGCACCACCGGCGCCCTGCGCGGTCGCGGATATCGCGCCGTACGCGCCCTTGAACCGGATGTCGGTGATCTGGCGCATCCCGTCCTTGGTGACGCTGCTGGTGGTGCTGGTCCACGCGTTGGCCAGGTGCCGGGCCGCCTCGCCGGCGACCAGGCGACCGGCGCCGGCCGCAACGCCACCGATCACGCTTCCGACACCGGAGACCAGCAACGACTGCGTGTCCAGACCGCCGATGCGCAGGCCGCGGGCGATCTGGGCGAGCTGGGTGGCGAGGTCCACGCCGAAGCCGATGACCACCTCGGCGGCCAGCTCCGTGATCAGGGTACGGAGGATCGCGTACAGGATGCCGCGCGCGGTGGCGACCACGATCGGGATGAAGAGGGCGCCGAAGAGGGTGGCCAGCAGCCAGGCGATGGACGCCGCCAGCACGACCAGCTGCACGATGATCGTCACCTTGGTCTTCTGGATGTCCGCGGCGGCGTTCATCGAGGTCTTGGCGAGTTCGTCGGTCACGCTGGCCAGGGCTTCGAGGACGGCGGGCAGGTCGGTGCGGACCAGATCGGTGTACGTCGTGGCGGCTGACCCGGTCATCGAGTCGCCGAGGGAACGGGCCAGTCCGGGCATGTCGTCGCGCAGCGCGCGCAGGACCTCACCGTGGTCGCTCCACAGCGCGTGCATGCTCCGCAGCATCGCCTCGTTGCCCTCGGGCCACTCCATGCCGACCACGACCTTCAGCAACCGCTGCAGGTCGGGGGGCAGGTCGACGACCCCGGGCCCGGATTCCTCCGCCATCTGGTCCTCCGCGCCTTCTGCTACTCGCTCCGCAGCTCCAACACGCCGCCGCCCTGGGCGTCGAGCTGCTGGAACGCGTCGGCGATGAAACGCAGGTTGTCGGCGACCGCGCCGAGGGTCTCGACAGTGGAGGAGATGTCGGCGAGCTGCTGGTCGGCGGGCCCGACGTAGTTGTTCGCGAAGGCCTTGCCGGACGCGTCGTCGCCCCAGCATCCGTACACGGCATCGAGGTCGCGCTGCAACGCCGTGAGCGCCTCACCAAGCCGCTGGCCGCTCGTCCCGAGTCGGTCGGCCATGCCGCGCACGCCCGGTACGTCCGCGGAGGTGATCTCGGACATCAGCTCTCCCCTCGCAGCCGCGCCTGGTCGGCCGCGGACACCGCGCCCGGCGGCAGGACGTCCAGTGAGGCACCGAGGAAGCTGCTCACCATTCGTTCCAGGTCGACCTCACCGCCGGCCAGATCCCTCAACGAGATGCCGGGCAGCACCTCGTCACCGACGTCGGCGAGCTGGGCCAGCGACTCGGTGCGGGCCGCCGCGATCGTCTCGGTGACGAGCGAGGCCAGCTCGGCCGGCGCCATCTGCCGGTACCGGGTGTTGTTGAAGGTCAGCTTGAGGATCTCGCCGCGGCCGTTCGTGACGACCGAGAGTGTCCGGTCCTTCGACGTGGTCGTCGTACCCTGTGCCATCCGCTCGTGCATGCGCCCGAGCCGTTCCCGTTCCTCGGCGAGCGTCTGCAAGGCGGCCTCGAAGCCGGCTGTCGCGTCGCCAAGCTGCCGGCTGTCGGTCATCACGGGCTCCTCTCGGGGCGTACGGGTGTCGAAGGCCGAGCGCGTCCGGGGGTTCCCCAGCCATCCGACGGTTCGGCCCAGGGGCCGGGGTCGACCGGCGCGGGGACGACCACGCGCCGTTCGCGCTGTTGGGTGCCGACCGCGCCCATGCCCATGCCCATCCCGTGCATCGGCATCATCGGCATCATGGGCGCTCCCGCGCCCGGAGAACCGCCACCGGGCGGGCCGGGCGGGGCGTCCCGGTCCGGGTCCAGGTCGCTGGCGAACAACTCGACGCCGCGGGATGCCGGCGGCCCGGTCAGCTCCCGCCCGGTCGCGGTGACCGGAGGTGGCGGCGGGAGGTCCTGCCCGGCCCGCAGCAGCGCCGCCCCGGCGGACGAGAGGACGACCTGACCCTGTACGTCGTACGTGTCGGGTCGCGCCTGTGGGTCCGCGGCCTGGCGGGCGACCAGTTCGCCAAGCCGGTCGCGGGCGTCGGCCACCGAGTCACCGGCCCGGCGCAGTGCGCTCGCGAAGTCCGTCGCGGCGAGCTGGTCGAGCACCGCCGTGACGTGCGCAGGTGATACCGCCCCGGCGGACGAGGATCCGGTCATCCGGCAGGCGTCCTCGGCGTCTCGCACGGCACGACGGAACCGGTCGGCGAGTTCCGCGAAGGTCTGGCGCCGGTCCTCGAAGCGGTCCGCGGCGGCGTAGAGCACCGCGGGCGGGGTACGGCTCAGCCGCGCGACCGCCTCCTCCAGCACGATGACGGTCACGACGGCCGACCGATCGCCTCGGCGGACGCCCCGTCGCCGTTCTCCTGCCAGGCTTCGTCGTCGCCCTCCAACCAGATGCTGCGCTCCCGGTCGCGGGTCGGCTGTTGGCCGTGGCCCTGGCCCATCGGCGGCATCATCGGCATGCCCTGCCCGGCGGACGGGTCGACGGTCGGGCCGTTCGGTCCGGCCACCGCCGTCGCCGGAACCGCCGGGCGGAGGTCGGTGAACGGACTCCCGGCGGTGCCCACACCGCCGGACCCGCCCGACGGGCCCCCGCCGCCGGCCGAGCCCAGCCCGCCCGACGTGCCCGAGCCGCCGCCGCCACCGGAGCGTGCCCCGCTGAGGAAGTCGGCGAGGCTTGTCGACCGACCGTCCCCGGTGTGGACGCCGTTCTCCGCGATCAGGTCGTCGAGGGCCTCGCCCGCGCTGTCCCGGGCATCCTCCAGCGCCTCGATCCGGGCCTTCTCCTCGGCGCTCTCGCCCGGTTGCGCCTCGGCGTCCTCGATCAGGTCGTCGATCGCGGCGTCGACCGCCTCCCGGGCCGCGCGGACGGCGTCGTCGTGCCGGGCGTCCTCCGGGTCGACGGTGCTCGCCGAGCGGGCCATCTCCTCCAGACTGTCGTCGAGCGCGTCCCGGGCGTCCTCCAACGCCTCGCGGCGCTGTTCCTTGGACTCCGGATCCGCGTCACTGGCCTCGTTCTCCTCCAACAGGTCGTCGATGGCGTCAACGGCCGCGTCCCTGGCGTCCCGCACCGCCTCTCCGGGGGTGCTCGCGCCGCCCTCACCCAGCAGGTCCTCGATGGCCTTGTCCGCGGCTTCCCGGGCGTCGTCGAGCGCCTGCTGACGCTCTGCACCGGCGCCGGGCTTACCCGACAGGTCGGCGATCGCGTCGTCGGCGGCCTTCTTCGCGTCGTTCAGGGCCTGCTGCCGGGCTGCCTCGGACGGCTGCCCGCCGCCCGTGCCGGGCCCGCTGCCGCCGCTCGACGGGCCGGAGGATTCGGTCGGCAGGCCGCCGCCCGGGGAGCCGCCACCCGGCATGCCACCGCCGGCCGACTGCAAACCCTCGATCGCGTCGTTGGCCGCCTTCTGCGCGTCGTCCAACGCCTTCTGGCGGGCCTGGTCGGCACCGCCGCCGCTGCTCTTGCCGCCCCCGGGGCTGCCCGACCCGCCGCCCGGCATGCCGCCGCCGGGACTGCCACCGCCGCTGCCCGGACTGCTGCCGCTGCCGGGCCCGCTGCCGCTGCCCTTGCCGCCACCCGAGCTGCCGGACCCGGGGCTGCCGCCGCTGCCCATTCCTGGCATACCGCCGCCCGCGCCGGCGCCGGAGGTCTCCCCGCTCGGTGCCCCACCGCTGCCGGACGTGCCGCCGGCGGGGTTCGACAGGCTGTCGATGGCGTCGTTCGCCGCCTTCTGTGCGTTCTGCAGGTCAGCCTGCCGCTCGGCGGCACCGTCGCCGCCACCCGCCCCTGAGCCGTCGCTGTTCAACACGCCGTCGCCGAGGCCACCGCCGGACGAGCCACCCGTCGACCCGTCGAGGCCGCTGTCCCGCGCGGCGTCCTCCAGATCGTCGATCGCGTCGTTCGCCACCGACTCGGCCGTGTCCCGCTCGTCGTCGCTGTCCGACGAGGAGTCGTCGTTCGACGAGGAGTCGTCGTCGTCGTTCGACGAGGAGTCGTCGTTCGACGAGGAGGAGTCGTCGTCGTTCGACGAGGAATCGTCATCGTCGTCCGACACCGAGGAGTCGTCATCGTTGTTCGACGAGGAATCGTCATCGTTCGCCGAGGACGAGTCGTCCGCCGCCGCGCTGGTGAACACGTTCGGCGGGGTGATCTCCAACGGGTCCAACGCCTCGCCCTTGATGACGTACTTGTCGCTGAGCGTCATCAGCAGCTGCCGCATGTGCGGCATCATGATGTTCTGCTCGACCATCTGGTACGCCGCGTCGCGTGCCTTCTGCAACATGTCCGCCGGTGGCGACATCTCGACCGCGTTGTACGCGTTGTACACCGCCTGCTCGAACAGCTCCTCCTGCTGGTCGGTGAGCTGGTGGAACGTCTCCACCGCCTCCCAGAAGGCGGTGGCGAACACCTTGATGTCGTGTCCGACGTCGCCGACCAGCTGCCCGTACCCCTCCAGCCGGTCGTGGACGGCCCGGCTGTGGTTGAGCAGTTCCGTGGTGCGTTCCTGGAAGGCGTCGCCGGCCTTGCCGACGAAGCCCGGGTCCAGTGCCGTCTTGATCCGGTCGAACTCGTCGTTGATGCGGGCGAGTTCGGCGGCGGCCTTGTCGAAGGCGGCACCCGCGTCGTGCCAGGCGTTGCCGGTCTCCGCCGTGTTGTCCACCAGTTCGCTGACGTACGGCTGCAGGTCCGTCCACACGTGCAGCGAGGCGAACGTCTGCCCACGGGGGGCGGGCGTCTGGAGTGAGCCGACCGAATCCTCGGGCATGGCCTACTTCTCGTCGTCCTCGGGCGCGACGTTCGTGGTGAAGCTGGTGCTCTGCGGCACCGCCTGGTTGTTCGCGCCGTCGGTGAAGAACCCGCCCTCGTAGTCGAAGTCGAGCACATCGGTGTCGGTGAAGAGCACCTCCGGGGTGATGGAGGTGTCCGGGAAGACGCTGACGTTCAGGTCCTCGGGTGCCGGCAGGGTGACCGCGATGGTGCCGTCGTCGGCCTTCCTCGCCTCGCCGGTCATCGGGTCGACCTCGAAGCCGAGGCGCGCGCCGTCGCGGTTGACGTTGTCGCCGGTGTCGTAGGTCTCCTCGCCGTCGGCGGGCGGGATGGTGAGGCCGCCGACCGAGCCGGTCCACGCTGCGATCTCGTCGACGGCCTTGCCCTGCAGCGAGTCGGCGTTCGCCTGGTCCTGCTGCTCGAAGATGTCGGCGATGGTGCGCAGCCGTGTGCCGAGCGCCTCGAAGGACGCCTGTAGGTCGAGGGCGTGCTGGCGCAGGCCGGCCCCCCGGTCGGCGACCATGGCCTCGAGCCACTGGGCGGCGTCGAGCTTGCCGGCCTCCAGGGCGCTGGTGTCCGCCGCCGTCTCGAAGATCGTCATGCTGCTGTCGGTCATCAGATCCTCGATCTGTCTCGCCGCGTCGCGCAACGCCGCGAGGTCGATCTCGGTGCTGTCCGAGCTGGCCATGCTCACTGCTCCTTTCCGGGCCGGTGGGTGCGTCGCGCGGTGCGGGCGGCGGCGGAGGAACTCCCCGCCGCCCCCGCGGTCTACCGGGCGCCGAGCTTCTTGTCGGTCGCCTGGTAGTCGGCGAACCGCTCGGCCAGATCGTTGCTCCGCTTGAGCGTGACGTCGTTCAGCTCGGTGATTCCGTCGCGGACCTTCTGTGCCTTCTGGTCGTAGTTGATGACGTAGTCACCGTTGAAGGCGAGGACCCTCTGCGCCTCCTGCTGAAGGACGTCCAACTGGGCGATCACGGCGTCGCTGATGCGCTTCATCTCGTCGTAGGCGACGTCCATGGAGTCGTAGTCGTACTTGATGTAATCCGACATGGGGGAAGCTCCTTCTCGGGGTCTGCGGGGGACGACGACGATCAGACGAGGGCGCTGCCCTGCTCCTGGTTGAGCCGCTCCAGCTCCTTCTTGCAGTCGCGCAGGAACACCTCGCAGTCGACGAGCAGATCGAGGATTCCGCGCATGTCCAGGCTCCACGCGTCCTGGAGGGTGTTCAGCTTCTCCATGAGTTCGCCGGCGTTGGCCGCGTAGAGGTCGTTGACAGTGGTGTCGAGACCCTTGCGTTGCCCGTCCAGGTCCTGTTCCGCGGCCTGGTGGTTGTCGGCCGCCATCTCGACGTCGGCCGGGGTGATGTCGGTGATCGCCATGCTGACTGCCTCCTGTGCGCCGGTGATCGTTGGCACCGGTAGACAACCAGTCGGCGGGCGGGCGCGGGACCGCCCGGAAGGCTCGCGGGCCGTTCTGCGGGGATTTCCCTCACCTCGCCGGAGGGCGGTCGATCAGGTGATCGGCCGCCACGTCTGGTCGTCGTCGTAGACGCAGGTCCAGATGGCCGTGGTCGCCAGATCCCAGCCGATGTCCAGGCACATGCCGCCGTTCACCACGCTGATCACGGCGTTGTCGCGGACCGTCCAGCGCTGGGTGGCGGCGCCGTTGCAGGTGGCGGTCTGCACGATGGTGCCGTCGGTGACGCCGCTGTCGTTCACGTCGAGGCAGAGCCCGCTGCGAGCGGACCGGATCGTGGAGTCCGACCGCACGTTCCACCGCTGCGACACCTTGTCCGGGTCGCACGGCTCGACCCGGGAGGCGAGCAGGTTGGTGGCCGCTCCCGCGTCCAGGCACTGCCTCGACCGTTCGTGCGCGAACATCGTCCCGGAGGGTTTCCGGCTCGGCGTCGGCGTGGGTGTCGACGGCTTCCGCGACGGACTGGGCGGCGCAGCCGTCGGCCGCGCCGGGGAGACCGACGGAGAAACCGACGGGGTACGGGACACCGACGGCGTCGGTGACGGGGTGCCGGGAACCGCGCCGAGGCGGGTGTCGAGCCGGTAGTAGTCGGTGTAGCGGCGGACCCGTTCCACGAACGACTGGGTCATCGCGTCCGGGATGCCGCCGGCCCGGCGGACGGTGTCCTCGCTGGATTGCCAGGCGGCGAGCGCGAGCAGGTACGGGTCACCCGGAAGTCCGTCCAGCTCCCGGGTCAGTTGGCACATGACCGCACCGAGCACGCCGATCGCGTCCTCGGTGTCGGCCTGTGACGCGTTCGCGGGCGCGTACTTCTGCCAGAGCTTCGGGGGTACCGCAGCGATGCCCCCCGAACCGTCGGTGCGCAGGCCGGACACCGCCATCAGCTGCCCGGCGAGCGCGGCGGCGGGGAGCTGCGGGCAACGCCGGCCGGCACGGGCGATCGGGGCGACGAGCGCGTCGGGAAGTGGGACGGCGTCGGCAATCGTTCGGACCCCGAGCGCGGCCACACCGGCTGCGGCGAAGTGGGGAAGACCCTGGTAGTAGGTCGCGTAGCCGGCGGCCCGCCGCACGTACTCCGACGCTGTGTCGGGTGCCCCGCCAGCCCTGGTCACCGCGGGCACGCCGGCCTGGAAGCCGGCCAGCGCCAGCCGCCACGGGTCGCCCTTGACGCCGGCCTGCCGGATCTCCGCGCCGAGTTGGCACATCAGGTGCGACAGCGCGGCAACCGTGGCCACCGGGTCCGTCCGCTCGGCGCCCTGCCACGGCGCCCACCGCTGCCACTGCCGGTCGTTCAGTCCGGCGAGGCCGCTGCCACCGGACACTGTGCGGGTCGCGTTCACATCCAGATTGGACTCGGCCATCAACTGCCCGGCGATCCGGGCCGAGGAGAGCATCGGGCAGGCGTGCCCCGCCGCCAGCACGGCCGACATCTGCTCGTCGGAGAGTGGTTGCCCGACCAGCTCGTCCTGACCGGCGTAGGCGATCATGCCGACGCCCACGGCAGCGGCGACACCGACCGCGGCCAGGCCGGCAACCCAGCCACGACCACGTCGGCTCAGCCCAGCAACCCGCACGTTCGGTCCTCCTGACGACGACGCCACCCATCTGCAACGAGATCCGGCCCCGGTCGGTTCACCGCGCACCAAGGGATAGGCAATTCTTACCGATGCGATGTCGGGCCCCGCTACCGCATGGTCTCTGTGTCCGAGTTCTGGAGGATCTGACGTGGGCTTTGCACGCAAACGGTTGGCCACGATCATCGCGGCGACGGCGGCGGCGACACTGTTGTCCGCAATCGAACCGAAGACACCGGCGGTGGCGGCCCCGCAGGACCGGGTCACCGCGTCCTGGAACATGCATGGCCAGCACCAAGGGGGGGAAGGGCCGTCGGCGTCGCGGTGGTTGACCGGTATACAGCGGATGTTCCTCGAGGAAGGGGTGCAGGTCGCCGCGCTCCAGGAGGCGGGCAGCAGACCGCCCGACCGGGCGGTGTGGACCGATCGGCGATTCGCCGATGCCGGCATCACCGAGCATCTGTACAACATCGGCTCGGAAAGCCGCCCGGACCTGCTGCAGATCTACTGGGCCGACACCGGTCAGCAACGCAACGGCCTGGCCATCGTCACCCGGGAGACGGTGACCGACGCCGTGATCCTGCCGGTGCATTCGCGGTTCGACTCGCGGCCGATGATGGGCGTCCAGATCGGCACCGACTGGTACTTCACCGCCCACGCGCAGTCCAACGGTCCGAACAGTGCCAACGACGCCCCCGACATCATCGAGACGGCTCGGCAGTTCATGGCCGGTCGCCCCACCGGCGAATGGATGGTGCTCGCCGACTTCAACCAGGACCCGGCACGGATGCCGGCCGCGTTGCAGAGCCACATGGTCGCGTCGGGCCAGCCCACCCACGAGGGCGGCAGCGAGCTGGACTTCGCCTATGCCAGCAACGGGAACAACAACACCATCAACGCCGAGCGTCACGGCCAAACCTCTGACCACTGGTACGTCCGTTACGTCGTGAACGCCGGCTGCGGCTCCAGCGGTGGCCTCGCGCCCCGGACGACCGCCGAGCGGGACTGCTACGCCCCGGTCCCCGGTGACACGTACCGCTTCTTCGCCCGTCATCTGGAGAACGCGGTGATCGCGTCGAAGACGAACGACGGCGACGACATCGGACCACACGTCAGGACGCCGCGCGGCAGCCTCGACGAGGCCCTTCAGGTGCGCTTCAGCACGGCTGGAGGCCAGTACCAGCTCGCCTGGCCGCAGGCCGACCCGGCGACCGAGCGGTGCCTGTCCTGGGACGCGAACTCCCGGAGTACCGGCAGCACCCTCTGCTCGGAGCAGGCAGAGGTGTCCCGGTGGCAGTTCAAGGACGGGCAGATCTTCACGCCCGGGCTCGGCGGCTCCCTGCAACCCTCCGCAAACGCTCTCGGATCGCGGCTGGTGGTCGCGCAGGACTTCTACCAGTGGCGACCGGAGCCCCGCAACGGCATCGGCCCGCGCTGGGACCCGATCGGGGAGTTCCGGGACGCTGCCCCGGCCGGCTCGGAGACCCACTTCCCCGACCTCGACGGCGACGGCGACGCCGACCACGTCATCGTTCAGCCCGACGGTCGGATACCGGCGTGGCGCAACAACGGCCCCCGATCCACCTGGACCGCCCTCGGTGACATCAGCCCGCCGGACCGGGGTCTGCCCAGCACGGTGCACTTCGGCGACCTCGACGGCGACGACCGGGACGACTACCTCCGGTTGCTGACCGCTGACGAGTCGCCCACCGGAACCCGGGCCATCTGGATGTCCCGCAACGAGTCCGACGGCGCGCAGAAACGATGGGGCGCCCCCACCACCGTGGCCAACGACCTGCGCTACGAGGACCCGCGCTTCGTCGACATCGACGGCGACGGAGACGACGACCTGATCAACTCGGATCGGCTGAGTCACGCCAGCCTCTGGGAGAACCGGTCCCAGGGCCGGACGCCGGTGCCGGGAGACTGGCACTCGGTCAGCGGCTTCGCGACCCCCGCCGACGGCTATTACCAGACGTCGTTCACGGATGTCACAGGTGACCGCCGGGCCGACGTGCTGCGCGTCGACTACCCCAGCGGCAAAGTGCAGGCCTGGGAGAACACCGGCGCACCGTGGAGCGCGACGACCGGCTGGCGGTCACTGGGCCCGATCCGTGACGATGGCCCGTTCGCCGGCACCACCGGCCTGTTCGCCGACCTCAACGCCGACCTGATCGGCGACTTCGTCCTGGTCAGCGCCGCCTCCGGCGGCCTCGACGGTTGGCTGCTGCCCCGGTACGGCAGCGCGGATCCCGGCCCGGGACAGCCCGGCCAGGGCGGCGGGCAGGACCTGCCGGCGGGAACGCTGCCGGCGTACGGGGGTGGGCCACCGCGACCGCAGCTCGACGGTCGGCTGTTGCAGAACAGCACGTTCACCGGCACGGACAAGCCGTGGTGGACCAACGCGGGGATGACGCCGAAAGTGGAGGTCGGGACCTTCTGCGTGACCGCGCCCGCGTCCACCAACCCGTGGGACGTCCTGGTCGGGCACAACAGCATCTACCTGCCCGGCGGCGCCACGTACACGCTGCGGTTCCGCGCCCGCACCAACACGCTGGCGAACCCGCTGATCTACCTCGCGCCCTTCGACAACCCGACGAACGTCACGTACCTGAACAGGGGCTTCACCACCGGCACCGCCTGGAAGGACTACGAGTACAGCATCACCACGACCTACCCGGAGCCGTACCGGTTGGCCCAGCTCCAGTTCCGGCTCGGCAAGTCGAGCACACCGTACGAGTTCTGCATGGACGACGTGACGCTCACCGGCGCCGAGTACGCGTACCGGGCCGACGCCGGGCCGGACCTCAAGGTGAACCAGCACGGCTACCTGCCCAACGGGCCCAAACGGGCGACGTTGCTGTACGGCGCGTCCTACGCCGTGCCGTGGACGCTGCGCCGGGCCGGCGGCGGCGCGACGGTGGCGACGGGTCGGACCACCCCGACTGGCTTCGACGCGTCGGCAAGCGCCAACACCCACGTCATCGACTTCAGCCACGTCACGACGACTGGCCGGTTCGAGCTGGTGTACGACGGCTGGGTCGACCGGCCCAGTCACCCGTTCGACATCCGCGCGGACCTGTACGACCGGCTGCGCGCCGACGCGACGCGGTTCTTCTACACCAACCGCAGTGGGATCGCGATCGACGGGGGCATCGCCGGGACGGCGTACGCCCGCCCGGCCGGGCACGTCGCGGACTCGCCGAACGGCGGCGACACCCAGGTGCCCTGCCAGCGGCCAAAGTCGTTCCTGAACAACTGGACCTGCTCCTACCGGCTCGACGTCACCGGCGGTTGGTACGATGCCGGTGACCACGGCAAGTACGTCGTCAACGGTGGCATCGCCACGTACCAGCTCCTGTCGACGTGGGAACGCAACCGGCCGGCAGCGCTCGGCGACGGCACCCTGGCCGTGCCGGAACGCGGCAACGGCGTTCCGGACATCCTCGACGAGGCCCGCTGGAACCTCGACTTCATGCTGAAGATGCAGGTGCCGGACGGTCTGCCGCTGGCCGGCATGGTCCACCACAAGGTGCACGACGAGACCTGGACCGGACCGCCGATGCTGCCGCACCAGGACAAGAAACCACGGGAACTGCACCGGCCGTCGACCGCGGCCACCCTGAACCTGGCCGCCGTCGCGGCCCAGGCGGCGAGGATCTACCAGCCGTACGACGCCGGCTTCGCCGCCCGGCTGCGCGTGGCGGCCGAACGCGCGTACGCTGCGGCCCGGGCCAACCCGGCGCTCTTCGCACCGTACGAGGACCGCAGCGGCGGGGGGCCCTACAACGACGGGGACGTCTCCGACGAGTTCTACTGGGCCGCGGCCGAGCTGTACCTGACCACCCGGGACGGCACCTACCTGACCGCCGTCCGGGTCAGCCGGTTCCACACCGCCGGTGCGGCCTTCAGCCAGAACGGCTTCTACTGGGGCTCGGTGGCCGCGTTGGCTCAACTCGACCTGGCGCGCTTCGGCACCGACCTGAGCGACCGCGAGCAAATCAAGGGGTGGGTGGTCGCCGCCGCGGACCGGTTGATGTCGTTTCAGAAGGCCGAGCGTTTCGGGCAGACGTACTCCCCCACCACGGGTCGCTACGACTGGGGCTCGAACGCGTCCATGCTGAACAACCAGGTCGTCCTGGCGACCGCCTACGACCTCACCGGCAACGCCAGGTACGCCGACGCCGTCTTCGAGGGCCTCGACTACCTGCTGGGCCGCAACGCCCTCGGGCAGTCGTACGTCACCGGCTACGGCAGCAACGACGCGGAGAACCAGCACAGCCGGTGGTACGCGAGATCGTTCGACGCCCGGTTGCCGAACCCGCCGGTGGGGTCGGTCGCGGGTGGGCCCAACTCCAGCCTCCAGGACCCGCTCTCGGCGAGTTGGTTGCACGGGTGCGCCCCGCAGCTCTGCTACGTGGACAATCTCGAGGCCTGGTCGGTCAACGAGATCACCATCAACTGGAACTCCGCGTTGACCTGGGTGGCGGCCTTCGCGGCCGATGTGGCCGGCCGTCGATGATCGAAAGGCCGGCCGGTTCCGCGAGCCTGCTCGTCGGACGGGCGTCCGAGATCGCGGTGCTGCGGGACGCCGTGCACCGGCTGCGAGACGGTACCGGCACCGTGGTCTGGGTCGAGGGTGAGCCGGGGATCGGCAAATCGTCGGTGGTCGCGGCGGGCCTGCACCTCGCCGCGCAGGAGGGTTGCCAGACCGCGGAGGGCCTCGCCGACCAGCTCGCTCACCCGCCCCTGCTCGGCGTACTCCTGGACTGCCTGGGGATCGGGCCGCGGTCGAGCGATCCGCGCCGGGCGCGGATAGCGGCGTTTCTGCGCGACAGACGGTCCGCCCTCGACCTCGCCGACGCCGCCCACGCGGCGGCGGCCGCGGAGATGGTCGTCGCCCTTGTCGACGAGTTGTGCACCGCCGGCCCGATGATGCTCGTCGTCGACGACGTGCAGTGGGCCGACGACGCGTCCCTCGACGTGTGCCGCCGGCTGGCTTCGGTCGCCGCACACCTGCCGTTACTGCTTGTCCTCGCGTACCGCCCCGGCGTGCACCGGTCGGCCGTGCGGCGGCTGCGCGACGTCGCACGCCGGCCGGACGTGGTCCGCATCCCGCTCGGTCCCCTCGGCCCGGAAGCCGTCCGCGACCTGCTCGCCGCACTTGTGGACGCGCCACCCGGGGCGGGGCTCGTCCGACTCGCCGCTGAGGCGGCCGGCAATCCGCTCATCCTGCGGGAACTTGTCGAGTCACTGGTGCGTGAGGACCTGGTCGACATCGGCACACAGGCCGACGTGCGTCGATCGGCTGACGGTGTGCTGCCGAGGTCGTTGGCCGCGACCCTGGAGGGCAGACTGAGTTCCGTTCCGGCCGACACCATCGAGCTGATGCGGGCGGCGGCGCTGCTCGGCGGTGAGTTCGCGGTCACCGACCTCGCCGCGCTGCTCGGCCGCCCGGCGATCGACTTCACCGCCGACCTCCAGGAGGCGATGACGGCAGGCATCCTGGTCGAGGCCGGTCCCCGGATGCGGTTCCGGCACCCGTTGCTCCGGCAGGCCCTCTACGACGGGATGCCGGCCGCGCTGCGCTCCGCACTGCACCTGGACGTGGCACGGGCGCTGGACGCCGCGAGCGTCGAGCCGCAGCGCGTGGCCCAGCACCTCCTCACCTCGGGCGTCGTCGGGGACCGCTGGGCGCGGCGGTGGCTGGCCGAGGCCGGAGCGGCACTTGCGGGTGGGGCGCCGCACCTCGCGGCCGAGGTGCTCCGTCGGGAGGTGGACCACGACCCGGGTGACGAGGCCGACGGAGTGGCGCTCGGCATGAACCTGGCACGAGCCCTCATCGCCAGCGGCGACCACGAGGAGGCCGCGCACCGGGTACGGCAGACCCTGGGACTGGTCGTCGACCCGGACGACCGCGGACACCTGCACTGGATGCTCGCCCGTGCGCTGTTCAGTGGCGGGCACAACGACGCGGCACTGGCCGACCTGCACCGGGCCCTCGCCGACGTCGATCTACCCGACGCTTGGCGGGCCCGGCTGCTCGCCTCGCTGGCGATGTTTCAGCGGGCAGGATCCGGGGACCTGGCGGGGGCTGACGCCACCGCTCGGGACGCGCTGCGGACGGCGGCCGCGACCGGAGACGCCTTCGCGACGGCGTACGCGCTGACCGGTCTCTGGGCCGGTCACTCGGTGCGGCGGCAGCACCGGCTGGCCCTGGACAGCATCGAGCGGGCGATCGAGGCGCTGGGCCCGGTCGCCGACCACGTCGACCTGAGGGCGTTCGTCCTGCACGGGCGGATCTTCTCGTTGCAGAACCTCAGCCGCTGGTCGGACGCGGAGGCGGCGCTGCGGGATGCCCGGGACTTTCTGCGGACGGCCAACCGCACGGACGACACGACCGCCGGGGTGACCGCCGCCGTGTTGCTGTTCTGGCTGGGCCGGTGGGACGACGCCGTGGCCGAACTCGACGCGGTCGCGCAGGACACCTCCGCGTCGACGTACCGTGGGCTACGCGAAGGCAGCCCGGGGCGGCTCTGGTACGGGGTGTCCGCGCTCATCGCCGGCCACCGGGGCGAGCGGGCCCGGGCCGCCGCCCACCTTCGAGCGGGATTCGACCGCCCGGTGGTGACCGTCGCCGACCGGGAGAACATCGACTTCCTGCTCGTGGCGCGGTCCCTCGCCGCCGAGCAGGACGGCGACCTGCGGGTGGCGCTGGACCATCTGGGCGGTCTTCTCGACCGGCGGCCGGGCGAGATGACCCTGACCCACCAGTGGCTGCCCCGGTTCGTCCGACTCGCTCTGGCGGTCGGCGACCGGTCGGCGGCGGAGGCCGGGGTGCGGGCCTGCCTGGCCGAGGCGGCGGCGGAACAGGTGCCGGCCCGAGCCGCCGCGTCCGCCGACAGGTGTCGCGGCCTGCACGGCGGCGACCCGGGGACACTTCGTTTGGCCGTGGCCCACTACCGGGCGGGCGGGGTGCCGGTGGAACTCGCCGGGACGCTCGAGGATCTCGCCGTCGTCCTGGCCGAGAGGGGCGACACGGCGCAGGCGCGGACCGCCCTGAACGAGGCGGTCGACCTGTACGGCGGGTTCGGCGCTACCTGGGACATCCGCCGGGCCGAGGCCAGGCTGCGCAGTCGAGGAGTTCGGCGTGGGGTGCGGGGTGCCCGCAGCAGACGGGCCGGACACGGCTGGGACGCGCTGACCCCCACCGAGCGCAGGGTCGCCATGCTTGTCGCGGCGGGTCGGTCGACGCCGGACATCGCGCAGAGTTTGTTCCTCACCCGCCGG